>CAZHVH010000429.1:0-3408 GCA_964535855.1 uncultured bacterium | reverse complement strand
CAGTTCTTATATTATATCCTTTGCTATGGGTGTCAAGATCGTCGAGATCAAGCCTGACCCAAGGCATAGATCACGCTGGATGATCACCCTGGAGGACGGCAGTCGGTTCAACCTGGACGAGAACCTCATGGTTAAACATGGATTGCGAGTGGGGGTGGAAATAGATGCCAACGCCGTTCGTGAGGTGGCACGTGAGGACGAGCTGCACAGGGCGAAAAATTACGCCTTCGACCTCCTCGTCTGCCGGGATTACACGGCCCGCCAGATGACCAGAAAGCTGGCGAGCAAAGGGTTCTCCATCGAGGCCATCAACACGACGATCGATGCCCTCAAAAGAATGGGTTATATCAGGGATGAACGATATGCCCGAAACTGGGTCTCATCCAGGCTTAGAAACAATCCGAGGGGGAGATCGCTTCTCAAGGCCGAGCTGCTCAGAAGGGGGATCGACAAGTCCACGGTCGATAGGGTCCTGGATGAGATAGACGAGTCCACCGAATATCAGGCCGCTCTCAAAGCTGCCAGGGCTCAGGTGAGAAAGCATTATTCCAAACTCAATAAGGTCGTGGCCAGGAGAAAGCTTTACGGCTTCCTGACAAGACGTGGCTTTGAACTTGAGCTGGTGAAAAAAGTCATCGATGAGGTCCTGGAGGAAAAGGAGGAATGAAGGGAAACGAAGTCAGATCGAGCTTCCTTGATTTCTTTAGATCGAAAGGACATACGATCGTCCCAAGCGACTCGCTTATACCGGCAAACGATCCGACTCTGCTTTTCACAAACGCGGGGATGAATCAGTTCAAGGATGTTTTCCTCGGCACGGGGAAACGAAGCTACAGGCGGGCCGCGGACTCGCAGAAGTGCATCCGCGTCAGCGGGAAGCATAACGATCTGGAACAGGTGGGACACGACACCTATCACCACACCTTCTTCGAAATGCTCGGCAACTGGTCCTTCGGGGATTACTACAAGAGAGAGGCGATCCAGTTCGCATGGGAGCTGTTGACGGAGGTGTGGAAGATACCCAAGGAGAAGCTCTGGGCAACCGTCTACGAGGAGGACGATGAATCGGAGGGATACTGGTATCAGGAGACCGATATCCTGAAAGGCAGGGTGCTCAGGTTCGGCGCGGAGGATAACTTCTGGGAGATGGGTGAGACGGGTCCCTGTGGGCCGTGCTCCGAGATTCACATAGATCTCGGCCCGGATGCCTGTCGAAATGACGACCCAAACCACGTGTGTGGCGTTAATACCGGATGCCCTAGGTTCGTTGAGCTTTGGAACCTTGTCTTCATGCAGTATAACCGAAACGAGAGGGGCGAACTCGAGCCGCTACCCGAAAGACATGTGGACACCGGGATGGGTTTCGAACGCATAGTGGCCGTCCTGCAGCACAAACGCGATAATTACCTCACCGATATCTTCTCGCCGATCGTGGAGATGATCTGCGATCTGAGCGGATATGAGTATCATAGCGACAGCCGGGGCACACCACATCGTGTCCTGGCCGATCACTCCAGATGCGCGGCCTTCGCCATCGCCGATGGGGTCATGCCGTCTAACGAAGGGCGCGGATATGTGATCAGGCGAATCATCCGACGGGCCGTCCTCTATGGCAAGAAGATCGGCATGGATAAGCCCTTCATATGGAGATTGGTCGAGCCGATCCAGGCCATCATGGGAGAGGCTTATCCCGAGGTGCGGGAACGAAGGGAGTTTATAGAGAGGATCATCAGATCCGAGGAGGAGAGGTTCCACAGAACCCTGGACAGAGGACTGGAGATTCTGGAGGAGGAGTTGGAGAGACTGAGGGAGAAGGGCGAAAAGGTCATATCGGGCAGAAAGGCGTTCGAGCTGTATGACACCTACGGATTCCCGCTGGATCTGACGCAGCTCATAGCACGTGAAAGGGGCTTTGTGGTGGACGAGATGGGCTTTAGAAGGGCGATGGACGAGCAGAGGGAGAGAGGACGCGCCTCATGGCAGGGGGATATCGATTACACAAAAGCCACAGTTTATGCCGACGTGCTCAAGGAGTTCGGTCCGACACAGTTCCTCGGATATGAAACCCTCAGCGCGACGGCAAAAGTTGTGGCGCTTATCCGTTCAGGCGAGATGATCTCCTCGGCCTCCAAGGGAGAGGAGGTGGAGGTCGTCCTCGATAGAACCCCGTTCTACGGCGAGGCGGGGGGACAGGTAGGCGATAAGGGGAGAATGATCTCCGAGAGGGCCGTCATCGAGGTGATCGATGCCTTCAGGCCGTCGCCCGATCTCATCGTTCATAGATGCAGACTGCTCGAGGGCGAGCTCTTGGCCGGAGATGAGGTTAAGGCACAGGTTAACGAGTGGGATCGTCTGGAGACCGCCAGGGCTCACACCGCCACCCATCTGTTACATGCCGCCCTGCGCAAGGTTCTGGGCGAGCATGCGAGACAGTCCGGTTCGCTCGTCGAGCCCGGAAGGTTGAGGTTCGACTTCTCGCATTACGAAGCCCCATCCCAGGAGGAGCTCTTCGAGATCGAAAGGACGGTCAACCGATGGATAATGCAGGATATGCCGGTGAACGCCAGTGTGATGAGGTTGGAGGAGGCGAGGGAGAAAGGCGCTATAGCGCTGTTCGGCGAGAAATATGGGGAGATGGTCAGGGTTATAACCATAGGGAACATAAGCTCGGAACTCTGCGGCGGGACGCACCTCAGCCGGACGGGACAGATAGGGCTCTTTAAGATCGTCTCCGAGGGAAGCATCGCCGCCGGAATCAGACGCATCGAGGCCGTCGTGGGTGAAAAGGCGTATCTGCTGCAACGGGAGATCGATCTCGAGCTCGGCAGATTAGCTGAGCTCCTGAAAGTCAAGCGCGAAGAGGTGGTCGGGAGAGTTGAAAGGCTGCTGGAGGAGAACAGGGAACTGCGCAAGGAGATATCGCGGCTGGAGTCGAAAATGGCTTCCTCCCAGGTGAGTGAGCTTCTCGGCTCAGTCCAGGAGATAGAAGGGGTCAAATTGGTCACACACGCCCTCTCCGAGGTGCCCGTTGAGAGGTTAAGGAGCATGGTGGATGAGATCAAGAACCGGATGGGATCGGTCGTGACGGTGCTGGGATCAGACCTGGGCGGGAAGGTCGTCTTCGTCGCCGGGGTCACCCCTGATCTGGTGAGGAGAGGCATCAAAGCCGGCGATATCGTCAGGGAGGTGGCCAAGATAACCGGCGGCGGCGGTGGAGGCAGGCCCGAGATGGCGCAGGCGGGGGGGAGAGACCCCTCGAAGCTCACCCAGGCCCTAGAGGCCGCGCCGCAGATCCTGCGCAGGCTTATCAGATCCGGCGATTGAACCGAAATAATATTAAAGAGCGATCGGCAGCTATCAGCATTCAGCTTAAAGCTGGTAGCTAATAGCTGAGAGCTAAAAGGATTT
>CAZHVH010000428.1:0-3409 GCA_964535855.1 uncultured bacterium | reverse complement strand
CCTAAGTCGCTCACCATCGAGGTAAATCCAGCCCTGAAGACGCATTACAGGAGGGAGTATCGGACCTATCTCGTAACGCTGCAGCTAGGGACTTCCGTGACCGACTTGATAACCCAGACGTTCATATCGGGGCCTTCATACGGAGGATACATGGGGGCGAGCTCATACGTTCAGGCTATCCAGGCGAAGGAAGCGCTAAAACAGGAGGCAGAGGCGATGGCGCGCCTAGCAGAAGCGACCGCCCAGGAAGCTCAGATGGAGACGGTTAACCCGCAACAGGGTATGACCCAGATGCAGAAGAACCTGTTGGAAGGGCAGAAGCGACGTGATCTAGCCGAGGCTCAGCAGCTTCAACAACAGGCGGAAGCTGCAGCGGAGGCCGCTCAAAAGCTTGAGGAGAAGGTTCAGGAAACGGCCGCGGATCAGATCGCCTCAGTGGAGGAAAGAACGCTGACAGGACCGGGAACACAGCCCGCTCAGCCTGCCCAGACGCCACAACAGCAATCGGCTCAAACCCCTCAGGCGCCACCAGCGCCCGCTGAGCAGCCTAACCCCTCCGCCACGGCGGAGGTCAAGGCAACTGAGCAGGAGGAACGGCGGAGCGACATAGCGGAGCTGAGAGCCGTCAGGAGAATCCTCAGGAACTATCATCTCAGGATAGCCAGGGGGCCCGATCTGGAAAACGACGTCATGGGTGATAAGATCGTCTTCGAAGTTTGGGCCGATTCGTTCGCCACCAGGGGAATAAACCCCCATATGCGGCCGA
The DNA here is from genome assembly GCA_964535855.1 of uncultured bacterium. Taxonomy (GTDB): domain Bacteria; phylum Poribacteria; class WGA-4E; order B28-G17; family B28-G17; genus JAGGXZ01. The sequence continues at coordinate 2,643 of CAZHVH010000428.1, read as the reverse complement.
TCATCGTGCCGAGCTTCTGAAAAACCTCGTGTGGAGTGCAATGACCAAGTCATTGCACTCCATATTTTAAAGCAGGCTCACATACCATCTCCATAATTCCTCGCCATAGAGCATAGAGATGACAGCTCCCGCCGATAGAAACGGCCCATATGGTATGGCGCTTTTCAACCCGACCCTCCGGATCAACATATATCCTCCGCCTACCACTGATCCCATCACGGCCGAGAGGAGGATCACGAGGATCACATGTGGGTAGAACCCCATAAACGCCCCTATCATCGCCGTAAGCTTCACATCCCCCATTCCCATCGCCTCGCGCCTAAATATCAGCGATCCGACCAAGCTCATGAGCAATATGACACCTCCCCCGATGACGAGGCCAACGGCACGATTGACTATCATCGAAGGGCGATGATAAAACAGCGTTAAAATGGCAGCAAACGTGAGACCCAACCCCATCCCGGGCAGAGTTATCTTGTTTGGGATGATATAGTGTGATAGATCTATGAAGGAGATGGCGATCAGCATGGCGGAGAGGAGACAGTATCCGATGAACTCCACTGTGAGCCCATACCTTCTGAGCAGGAGCGAAAAGATAACGGCCGTCAGAAGCTCCACCAGGGGATATCTAATCGATATGGGTTCCTTACAATACCTGCACCGACCTCTCAAGATCAGAAAGCTGAGGAGGGGAATATTATCATACCAGCGGATCGTCCGGCCGCAACTCGGGCAAAATGAGCGGAGCGGTTTGACCACGGATAACCCTTTTGGGATTCGGTAGATACAGACGTTGAGAAAGCTACCTACCGCCAGGCCAAGGATGAAAACGGCAATGTTCGTCACCACAGGTTGGCATCCTCCTTTATAACTTCGCTTATCTCGGCTATTCCGCCGAATCTGTATTTTCGAGGAGCGGTTTCATCATCCTTTGATATCCCCACCTTAAACCTCCTCAGATCCAACACATATTGGCCGCCCCATGGGTTGCGCGGTATAGCTCTCAGAAAGGGCAAGTTCCACTCCTCACTCTGTTTGGTCTTAACCAGCTCATCCAGCGATTTGGGAAACCTACCGAACCTCCTGTGGAACCTCTCACATGCTCCGGCGATTAATTGGACGTCGTGGATGGCGTGTCTGACCTTTCTCTCCTCGATGAGCTTAGGGCCGGCCAGAGCGGCTATTACAGCGGCAATCGCCACCAGAGCTATAAGCTCTAGCAATGTTATCCCTTTCATGCTATGAAGCCCAGAATTTGTCATATATCTCCCTCAGATCGGCCTTTAATCCGTTGAGCTCATCCCGCGACACCTCTTTGCCCTCCAGCATGCGCATGAACAACATCCCCTCCAGCTTGCAGATCCGGTCATGTATCGGGAAGAGCTCCCTTTCGAGGAAATAAGTATACTCCACCAGATGAAACGGGCCGATCGCCTCCATCTGGCCGTTGGAATATCGCTGGCAGGCAACGGATCTGCGATCGGAGATGGCTTCAAGCACCGATTCTATTGACAACTCTTCGGCGAAGACCACACTCCAGTATCGCCCATATGTGTGATTTTCGGCCCTGTGGGTGTCGGAATTTCCTATGATAGGAGGGCATACCCCGCGTGAGAGCTCATCCTGATATCTAGCCACTGAAAGGATATTGTCCTCGAAGCTGACATCACCAAGCAGCTCTATGGCGTCATATAACCTATCGCTTAGCAATTGCTCATATACAAGCCTATCCAGATGGAATCTCCTTGATGCGACCCAATATGGATGGGCGATGACGGCGAATCCACCCAGCTCTCTGATCTTTTTCACAACCCACACCGCGTGGGCATAACGTTGAGGTGATAGCCCCTTCACCAGCTCACGTTCCTTCAGCTTCCTGGATATAGCGTTGACCTCACGATCATAGGATTCAAGCTCGTCTCTGTATTTCGCCACCCATCCGGAGGCGTTGATGGAGAGGAAATGGCCGCATGATTCCCTCGCCGATACCTCCTCACCTGGGATAAGCAACATGTCCAGCCCTATCCTCTCGGCTTCCCTAATCGCCTCCAGGGATGGTTCGTATTTATCATGATCGGTTATCGCTATAAAATCCAACCCCAATCTTTTCCCCGTGACGGCCATATAGATAGGAGATTGTCTGCCATCGGAGTAAAACGTGTGGATATGCATATCGCCCTTGAACGGTTTAAATCCACATAGCTCCCTCCCAAGTGCGAAGAGGTGTTCGGAGAGAATCGATCGGGATGAGTCGGGTGAGAAAAGATCAAATTGATACTCGCCCGCAGTTTTAAATTCAGACGAGAAGGTTAAAATCCCTTCATCGTTCGGCCTGATCTGAAACTCTGTCTCTTCCGATTTGTCAACCTTTGAGAAAAGCCTTATCGTATAGGTCTTTTCAGGATCAAATCGGTTTTCCGGGAAAACCCCCTGAATCGAGATCTCAGTCTCACTTCCCTGTGGAACGATCTTAGGGCTTACCTCATAGCTGAACTCCATCCCGTTCTCCTTTCCGGATCGGTCGCTTTAGATTCAAGGAGAATTTTACATTATCGGCGCCCCGATGTCCATAAGCGATTGACACACTTACGTTTGACATTATATCCCAAAGTTTGGTATCCTTTTGCAATGTGTAAAGCTTGG
>CAZHVH010000427.1:0-3415 GCA_964535855.1 uncultured bacterium | reverse complement strand
CATACCTCACCGGGATACGGCAGGGGAAGAAGCATAAGGATCTTCGGCGAGGTGATGAAGACCAAGCGTAAGAAGGTCTATCTCGCCCTGAAGAAATCCCCGATCAACGGGATAGACGAGGAACTGAAGATCCTAAACACCGACTACGTCGATATACTCGTCCCGCCTCTCCACAGCGTCGAGGCGATGAACGATCCGAGGCTGCCCGAGGCCTTTGAAAAGCTCAAAAAGGAGGGCAAAATACGGTTCAGCGGCTTCTCATGTCATAAAAACATAGTCGACGTGATGAACAGGGCGATAGAGCTCGGATTCTTCGACGTAATGTTGATAGCTTACAACCTCGCAAACCGCGACCAGATAGATCCCGTTCTCGAAAGGGCCAAAAAAGAGCAGAACATGGGGTTCATGGTGATGAAGTCGATGAGAGGGCTGGACAGGAAAAAACCGGAGGTCGTAGCTGCCGGGCTGAAAAAGCTGTTGCAGAACAAAAACGTGGATACCCTGTTGATCGGCACCTCCAACGTGCAGGAGCTCGAGCGGAACATAGCCGTGGCAGGAAAGAGGCTCACCAAATCTGAGGCCAGCCTGCTCGACAGATACGTCACACCTACCCTGGCAAGCCTGTGTACGATGTGCGGGAAATGCAGCGTCTGCCCTCAAGGTGTGGAGATCGCCGATATAATGAGATGCGGGGCTTATCTCGAGCGAGGTGAGCTGGAGCTCGCAAAGGAGGAATATCGCACGATTCCCATAAGCTCGACGGCCCTGAACTGCAGGGGCTGCGGCACATGTGAATCCGTCTGTCCTCAGAATATAAACATCAGGGAGGAGATAAGGAAATACCACTATATCCTAGCATAAGGGAAACGTTAGCACGTTGAACGTTGGAACGTTAAACGTTCAACGTGTTAACGTGTAATGGCGTTCGATAGAAATGCCTTTATCAGCTTTATCCCCTCTTCCATACCCGGCGATTTGAGCACAGCGCCCAAAAATCTGCCCTTCCTGAAGGCGATTACGGTCTTATAGTAAGGATCATTTCCGATAAAGCTCTCATCGCCTATCTCCCTGGGAGTTGAAGATGCGTTCGGGAAGGTCGATCTATACATCTCGAACGCCTTTTTAGCCGCCTCGTCGCTCTCCTGCTCCGAATAGAAAAACTGACACTCCTCGCTGCCGATCCGATATTCGGCCATAAATCCGTTCGAGAGGAAGCTCTGTCCCAACATGTTTTTCAATATGAACTTGGCGGAGTTGGGAACAAGTCCCTCCTTCGGCAGGAGCCTTATCAGATATTCCTCGGTTGTGGGATCAGGTATCTTCGATGCGATGAACTTTCCGAAACGGGGTATCATCTCCGCGGATCCGTCCGTGGGATTGAAGTCGATCACCTTGACGAAGAACCTACCCTTCCAGAAATTCAACTCCCCTTCCGCGATGAATCCCTGATTTCCGATATCGACGTAGTTTAGATCTCCATATCTCAGAGAGCTGTAGATCCCGAAGGCATTTTTGGGCGATTCCATGTCGTAGATATCCACGGCTATTTCGCCTGAGCCGTTCCTGCTATAGGTTGTGGAGAGAAGGGATCGAAAGTCGAAGGCGAGAAATGCCTCCGCTTCGCCGTCTATATACTCATAGAGGTTTTCCGGCGTGTAGATGTTCGATTTAACCGATGACCATCCGTCCAGGCTTTGCGGCGGAAGTTCCTCCAGCTTAACGTCAGGTATAAGCTCCGGCTCAGATCTACCGATTCTGGTCTTTCTGATATGCGAGCAGCCCGATGTGAGGGCGAGAACGAGGATTGAAGCCGTAAGGATTAAAGCGATATGCCTCTTCACGGCGATCTACACCTCCCAAAGCTTATGAATCGCTTATGCTCCTGCGCTCTGCTTCGACCGAATCGAACCATCGATCGAGTTCCTCCTGCATCTTCTCCACCAGATCGGGATGATCCTCGGCGAGGTTTCTCCTTTCATATGGATCATCCTCGATATTGAAGAGCAGCGGCGGATGTGGCTCGGGGATATCCCGTTGTGGCTCAGGATCGCGGCAGATATCGGTGATACCCTCAGGTTCATACTTTAACCGGCGATCCATCTCCGCATCCTCCTTTGTGATCCACATCGCCTCTTTGATCGGTGGACGTAACAGCTTCCACGGACCGTCACGCATGGCCGCGTTGCAGTTCGGGACAGGGGTGTATCTGTTCCATTGCCAGAAGCGGCGGTCGTTGACCTCATCCGTTTCGCCTCGCAGCACCCGCAACACGTTATATCCGTCGAGCTTTAAACCCTTAGGTACATCTACGCCCGCGATGGCTAGGATGGTGGGCATCCAATCCGTGAAGTGGACGAAGGAGTTCAACGTCCTGTTTCCTTCCAGTCCGGCCGGCCATCTTAGGATCGCCGGCACGCGGATACCGCCCTCGTAGACGTTCCCCTTACATCCGTTGAAGAGGGCGTTGTAACGCGTCGTGTTCATATCACCCTTTCCGCCGAACTGGGGACCGTTATCGCTGGTAAACAGCAGGAACGTGTTCTCGGCGAGGCCGTATCTCTCCAGCGCCTCCAGTATCCTCCCTATACCCTTGTCCATGCGACGGTTCATGCCGTAGATCCGGGCCACGCCTTCGGTGAACTTGCCCATACGACGAAACGGTTCAACCTCCTCGTCCGGCACCTGCAGGGGAAAATGCGGGGCGTTATAGGTGAGGTGAAGGAAGAAGGGTTCATTCCTGTGCCGTTCGATGAATCCCAGGGCCTCTTCGGTGAACACGTCCGTGAGATATCTCCCATCCGATTTACGAAAGGTCCCGTTATAATCAAGCCGCCATACCCAGTAATCGCTCCATCCACCTCGAAAGCCCACGAATTCGTCGAACCCCCGAGCGTTGGGATGATATCTCGGATCGAGAGCGCCGAGATGCCATTTCCCTATAAGGCCCGTGGCATAGCCGGCCGACTTGAGCACATCGGCCAACGTCACCTCACGCAGCGCCAATCTGTCAAGCCCGCGTCCTTCGAGCGTATCTATGGCTCCGGTACGGTGGGGATAGCGGCCTGTGAGCAGAGCTGCCCGAGCGGGCGCACAGACGGGGGAGGCGGAATAATGTTGTGTCAGCACGATGCCTTCAGACGCGAGGTGATCGAGTATGGGCGTGTCTACATCCTCGTTTCCAAAGGCCCCAATATCGCCGTATCCCATGTCGTCGGCGAGGATCAAAATTATGTTCGGTTTCATCCCTCCCATCTGATCCTCCTTACCTCCTTTGCTCAACGGGCATTATATCACCCTTCACGGTTGAAAGTCAACGTCGTTGCCCTTTACAGGTGGGCGATGGCGGGTTATAATAAGCTGAGCTCTTGATCGGAGGAGTTGATATGGCAAAAGCGATCCGCGTGACGGTGTGGAA
>CAZHVH010000426.1:0-3416 GCA_964535855.1 uncultured bacterium | reverse complement strand
GCCGTACGGGTTGAGACATCTCCATCAGCTAGATCAAGCGCCTGAGCTATGAACCGTTCCTCCAAGATATCCCGCTCGGATTGGAAAAGTTCGACGCGATGCTCATAATCCCTGAGCACGGTTCGATGCAATTCCTCGTGACGCCAGAAGAGCGTTGACGGATCATATATGCCCGTTGGTTCCGGTCCCATAGACGGCAGCGGTGTATCCAACCAGACGGGTTTGAAGATGCTGGTACAGGGCGCCGCTGTACCGGTGAAGAAGCATATGGGATGCTTGGGATGCAGATGACAGATCAGCGAGCCGGTGGTCTGACTGCCGCGTATCGGGCCGAAACCTGCATGCATACAGATGCTTGCCCCGGTCAATCCACGATCCGGCCGCCAATTTCCATCGGCATCCTCGCCATGATCGCGCAATATCTCTGTCATCGTCCGCACGGTGATGGCATTCTGCCGTCTCATCAGCAGATCCATACTTCGTTTGCGGCGCTTGCGACAATCGCTGAACTTCGTATAGAGGAAATCTGAATAACAGCGTGCAAAGTTGAACTCCCTCTGGCTTTTGCACCATCCCTTCCGCACGGCATAGCGAACCAGATCCGGCGAGGCGAGATCCCATTCATCGGTAATCGTCAGGCCGTTGGAGATCGTGTAGATGCCCTTTACCTTTTTGGCGGCCCAGTGGGGGCCGGCTGTCTCAAGCACCCAGGCTTCCTGTGGATCTGCTATGAGGAAACTGTTGTGATAATAAAACCTATGCTGAAACCCGCAGTTTCCGCCCTGGCCGTATCTATCCAGCAGGTCGGTTATCACGTTGACCGCTTCGAGGGCTGTCCTGGCGCGTTCCAGCGCAAGGCGCAGCAGATCCATACCTGTCAGACCGCCCTTTTTGTTGTAGGGCACCTTGGTGAAAACCGCCTCATTGCCGATGGCAAGGCCGTATTCGTTAACGCCCATCTCCGCACCCCAAATCCAGAACGGCTTGGCCAGCAGTACCGCGTACGTGTGCGACACCTGGGGCACTTCGATATACGTGCAACGGACATTGGTATCGGGCGGATGGTCCGCGGCCGGCACATAGATCACCTGATGTGCCTCATTCGGCTCCCGATCGGAATTCTTGGCGAATATGGTCACACCATCGGCGGTTACGTCGCCGGTGGCGACCATCGTATCGCAGCTGGGGAATATCATACGTGTTGACATCCCTTACCTCACAATCCCGTCTTTATTCCCAGCGTCAACAGCGGCCATATATCCGCTGTTGGATGAGGTCTTAAAGCTACTTAAAATACTTTCCAACTACCTCTATGTAATCAGTTATAATCCCATCAACCGGAAGGTCCGCAAACCTCTTAGCGTCCTCCTCCGTGTCAATCATCAGATAAAATTTAGCGCCTGCATCCTGCACTCTTTTAAGAAACCTATACGGCCATCCCCAGATAATTTTAGTATATTTGGGTGGCATCGCTATCACCAATATCCAGCGTTTTTAGATATTCAAGCGTATGATCACTTACCCTGCCCTTTCCATTTGTACGGCATTCCAGCATCCAATCGTGAAATACAACTAGGTGGTCATCACTTGAGCGTCTGATATCAATCTCTACTATTGTCGCACCCATGTTAAATGCTGCTCCTATAGACTCGATTGTGTTTTCAATATATCCATGCGTTGGTTTATAAATATGCTTCGCCTCACAGCCGGTTCTAACGTCATAAGTTCCCTTCTTCCAATTAACATGTACGCCTCTGTGAGCGAGGACTTCAAAACTGGTTTTGGACGGGATATCATCAGGGTTACCGCCATAAAAGTACTGAAATAGAACAAAGGCCGAAAACAGCCCAGCTATAACTAATATGATCCTCTTAACCATGATTACAACCCCTTATGTCTAAAGGGTGATGAGCTTGTTGCTTTCGCCCATATCGTCCTTTCAGCTATACGTCAAGCTTGGGAGGTATCATATGACGCTGCATTCGATTCCTAGCAACGTCGCCGTTTTCTCGATCACACCCGCAAGACGCCCATAGGCCAGAGCCTGATGGTGTGAGCCTCCCTCCATGCTGAAGCGCGTGAGGAAATTGCTGAGGTCTCCCCGCGGCGCAAATTTATAGTGCGGGGTGGAGAGCGCCCCGATAGGCGGGAAATCTAATACCTTCCCTTCGGTCACGATCATCTTAAGCTTTCCCTCAGCCGATGTGGTGAGGCTGACCAGCGTAACATCGCCGGGTTTCAGGGAGAAGACGAGCACCAGCGGCTTGACCCGCAGGTCCACAAGCCCAAGGGTGCTGCGTACCATCCGGATAGGGGTGTCATCCCGGGCCAACCTCCAGTTGCTCTCCCCCATATGGCTCATCAGTACCGCATTACCACCGAAATCCATCGTGAACATCTCCGTGAAATTCGCCGCGCCTGTCAGCTCCTGCATCATAGCCACCGCTGCTGCGCTTGTGACATCTCCTTCGCCCCCGTAGCCGTAGCCCTCCCCCAGGAGCTTCGAAGCAGCTATAAAGGGCAGGGTATCCAGGCGGCCGTCCTCAGCTATCGCCATGAAGTGAGCGGCGAACCCGTGCATCCCTTCCTCCTTGAGCACCTTCCGGATCGCCCATTCAAGCCGCGAGCTGGCCTCATGCTCCTCCCGGGTTATCTCAGGGGCCATCTCAAAGTGCTCTCGATCAAACTTCATCTGCTTTGCTATCTCCTCATGGGGAGCGTTTGCCGCCTCGAGGGCAATCCGCCCCATGGGAATTCGCTTCACCTCCACACCCACCTGGGCCAGAAGGGCGGTCTCGTCAACGGCGAAATCCCCCATCCCCTCCATCGTATAACCCAGCAGTCCGATCCGGCATTGACGCATAAATTTGGCGATACGTGCGGCCTGGCACCATTCCCTGATCTGCCGGAGCGTCTTTTCATCCCTATAATGCCCCGTTACGATGTGGAACTCCCGTCCTGAACGCAACAGCACGTTCGCGAGGTCTTGGACGCCGTGCATCCCGTGGTTGTGAAGCAGAAGATCAGGCGTTGTCTCCGCAGTGATGGAATATGCCTTTTGAGTGTTGAAGATCAACACGGGCAGCTTGGTCTTCAAGAGAGCGGGTAGAGCTATGAGGCTCGGAGCATAGCTGAGCAAAACCACCATTAAAAGGTGGACGTCATTCGCCTCAAACCTCGCTATCGCCTCGTTTACCTGAGATCGCGTGTTGCACACCCCTGGGAAGCTGACATAAACGAAGGGGGAAAGCGTTTCAGCTAATTCCTCAGCGAATTTCGCCAGCGCCGGCTTCAGATCAGGGATGCGGTCGTAAAGCTCAAACGTCAATCCCAGAAGTCCGACCTTGGCTTTCTTTTCCCCTCCCATGATGTAGATCCTCCTTTTGATGCTGAGCTTTTAGCCTTCAGCACATCAG
>CAZHVH010000425.1:0-3440 GCA_964535855.1 uncultured bacterium | reverse complement strand
ACTGTGGCGATACCCCTATCAAATATCTGGTCATTCGAAGTATCTCCAAGCGGGGGCTGAGAGAATCATCCCCTATTGGATAGTTCACACCTTCGACAAATTTGACAGACAGGTGATGATCGTATTATAATGCAGATTGAGGTGAGCAATATGTCGGAGAGGAAATCTGGAAGTATCGGAATTGCCGCTGAACCAGGCTCGCGTTACCAACTAAGGCTACCCTTTGATGAGCCCATTGAGATTCGTATCGAAGATTCGGGAGATGTGAAAGGGAAATTATCTGATCTGCTCAATCGTGATTTGACGTTCAGAGGAGAACGGACCAATTACGCAAGTCATAACATCCATGCGTTTGCCGCCAAGTTCCCTCCCCAACTGCCCCGTCTTTTCATAAATGAGTTGACACGGCCCGGAGAGAGGGTCTTGGACCCGATGGTAGGTTCTGGAACGACACTGGTTGAGGCGGTGCTCGCAGGTCGTGAGGGGATCGGGATCGATTTAGATCCGCTAGCTCTGATCATAACAAAGGTCAAAAGCACGGCTTTTGATCTGCCGCTATGTGTTAAAACTGGAATCGACGTGCTGAGGTGTGCAAGGAGAAGGTTTCGTTCTATAAGTGAGTATGAAATCCGCCGATCTTACTCGGATAAAGCAATGGAATTTTTCCGCTACTGGTTTGAAGAACGGGTGATCTACGAACTTTACGCCCTTGCCGATACGATAAGATCGGTGGAAAACCCCGACGTCCGAACTTTCCTTGAGGTTGTCTTTTCCTCAATCATCATCACTAAAACGGGAGGCGTCAGCCGGGCCAGAGATCTCGCCCACACCCGTCCCCATCGTGATATCAATAAGAAGATTAGAGGGAACGTTTTCGATATATTCTGGGATCGGATGATCTCGGCGATTCAATCACTGGAGGATATCGTGGATGCACCAGGAACTGCTTATGTGATCCAGGCCGATGCTCGCCGTCTTCCCCTTGCTAGTGAATCTGTTCATCTGATTGTCACCTCGCCTCCTTATGTGGCCAACGCCATCGATTATATGAGGGCACATAAATTCTCCCTTATATGGCTTGGATACGAACCGGAAGACCTGACGGATCTGCGTAGAAGATATATCGGCGCCGAATTGAGATATTCAAACTTAGATTTCCCATCAGAGATCTGTAACAACGTTCTGAGAATGTTGAAGCAGAGGGATGAACGCCGTGCTGAGGTTGTCGCATACTATTTCCATGATATGGAAGTTATCCTCAGAGAGATGTTACGTGTAACGGCAAAGGGAAGCCCCGTTATCTTAGTTGTCGGATCGTCTACGATTCGGGGCGTTAAGATTCAAACGCCAGTGATACTGGCCGAGATCGCATCCTCGATAGGGTTTCACCTAATTGGGATAGCCAAGCGTGAAATCATACGTGATGCGAGGATGATGCCAGTCAGTCGGCGAAGCCAGCGAACCGGAATCGAGGCACGGATGCATGAGGAGGGCGTGATCTGTCTGATCAAGCCATAAGGAGGATCTCATGCCAACACGCGAGGAAATTATGCTGTTCATACGACAAGTATTTGAACGATGGATTCGCTCTACGGATGACATCTGGGTTGCTTTCTATCGTCTGCTGTTAGATTATGCCCATGGAGTTCCGCGCATTACGGATTCAAATCGATTAAGAAAGGGAATTTGGCGCGAAAGAGCTCTTAAGATCGAACGTGCACTGGCTGAAGCTATAGGTTGTCATCTCTCAGAGGTAGAAGATAACCTCAACTTCCTCATGCGCTCGCTCTATCCACCTGGAACACAACGTATGAATCCCATTGGTATCGCTTTCGCCTGTGCTATCCTGTATCTCGTTCAGAGGTTCGGCTCCGAGCGATATGAATGGAAGATAGAGGCGAGGATCGGAGTTGAGGTTTTCCAAAGTTTGAGAGGTTTACGCCGCAGAAGCGTAGACATCGTAGCTTTTCATCAAGGAGATCCATTCGCCGTAATATCAAGCAAATGGGGTATTCGCCACGATCGTGTGCGTGATCTTCAGGAGGAAGCGGATGTCTATAAGAAGGAAATACCCTCATTAGTTTTCCTCGTGGTGACCAATGAGTTCGACAGGGCACGGCTTCAAAAAGTGCTGACCTACCCGACCATTGATGGGGTTTTTCACGTGCGACGCGATTTAGTTTGGCAGGCATATGACCCGATCCCGGATAGCTTGAGTGGGTTAAGGGATTTTACAGAACTACTTTCCGCTTTCTCATGAATATCATCGCTTACTCATTAAAAATGGCGATGAGGGAAAATATAGAGAAAGTATATAAAGCTAGAATTTATCTCCTTAGAAAGGACAGCTCAAACCTCATCCCTCTGGAGGAAGCTAGTTATATTAGTGAGGAGGAGCTTCAGAAGCTACTCGTTGAATATCCAGATCTTCTTCCTGGTGATCAGATCGATCCTGAAAACCCGCGTCGTTGGCTGTTGATTGCTCGTGAGATGGGCGTTCCAGGTGAGCCAACTCAAGCGGAACGATGGAGTCTCGATCATCTTTTCCTGGATCAGGACGGCGTTCCCACCTTTGTAGAGTGCAAGCGTGCCGAGGATACGCGTACTCGCCGGGAGGTCGTAGCGCAGATGTTGGACTACGCCGCCAATGGTCTTGAATACTGGGATATAGAGCAGCTACGCCAAGCTGCTTCCAAGACGGCTCAAAAAGAGGGGAAATCACTGGATAGTGAGATTTCGAAATTGTTGGGGAGAGGTAGCATCTCTGAAGTAGAGATCGAAGAGTATTGGCAGCGAGTGGAGAACAACCTACGTAATAGAAAAATTCGCCTCATCTTCGTGGCAGATCGTATTCCTAAGGAGCTCCGTCGTTTGGTGGAATTCCTTAACGAAGAGATGTCCAATGTAGAAGTGCTGGCTGTAGAGATCAAGCAGTTTCGAAGGGAGGGTGATCGTAGCCAGAGAGTATTGGTCTCGAGAGTTATCGGTATGAGTGAAATCGCTCGCGAGACTAAGAGATCTCGGAGAAGCACAACGCCTGAAGAGTTTTTGAGCAAGTGTGACCCAGCAGCAGGAAAGTTCTTCCAAAGGGTTTTGAATCTCGCCGAGGAACGGGGCTATGTTGTTTACTGGGGAGAGGTTGGTTTTTCCATCCGCATTATCTCACCTAAGATCAAGCGACCTACTAGTTTCGCTTACGGTTATCCCCCGAATGTTTTTCAGCTATATCTCCATGATGACTGGGTGCTAAACAAGGATTGGGCATTAGACCTTCGCAGGCAGCTCCTGGATTTTGATGTTTTCAAAGAAGCAGGTAGGTATACGCTGACAGCAACTCTTGAGCTGGAAAACCTAGAGCGCGTGAGAAAAGCATACGATCTCATTATAGATCGAATAGATAAAGACATAGCTGGAATGTCGTGATGCATATGTTCAGGATA
>CAZHVH010000424.1:0-3447 GCA_964535855.1 uncultured bacterium | reverse complement strand
GGGGAACACATACGTCAAGTCCTTCAGCGTATTCGTCCTGGGTATTATCTCTTTCTCCCTTTCGTCATGCGTGCCGAATACGAGATGAACGAGTTCAGCGCTACCTCTGACGGTTAACTCCTCCCCACCCAGGCGGATGCGATATTCATCGCCTTTCTGATGGAACTCCAGAGAATCCGCTTTTTCGCCGAGCCGTTCCTCGATATATGGGTGTAATCTCTCCATAAGCCCGCTAAAGTTTATTATTTTGATCGTATAGCCCGGCATGTTTATGGGCGTGGATGATATCCCCTTCCGTCTGAGAAGATGGATCATCTCCCCGTCGTGGAAGGGCACATAGAGGTTCAGTCCATCGATCCCGTACATATCGAAAACGTATCTCATGGCCTCGACTATCGTATATCTGTCGCCGGCATATTCGATAACGTTGCTTACCCTCGCATCCACCGGCGGTTGTACGGCCAAATAACCCAGGAGATCGCCTCCCCTGAGAACCACCGATGTCTCCGCCCCGACATTTCTGTCACTGCCGCTTATCAACATCCGTCTGAACTCCTCCAAGCTGCGATGGAATCTCACCGGTTCCCTCTCATAGATTGTGATTATCTGCCTTACATGTTCCTCCTCATAAGGGATGAGCTCTACGTCCCGGTCGGTGAATTCCTTTAGATCCTCCCTGCCGATCCTGAAGTGATACATCCTCGATGCGGGGACGCATCCCGCCCTTCTGTAGAGATTTCTATCGCCGGATACGAGCATGAGATCTACTCCATCGGCTTTGAGCTTCCGTATGGCATCCTCCAATAGTCTGGTCGCATATCCTCTGCCTCGGTATTCGGGATGGGTGCATACCGAGCCGATGTTTCCCACCTTTATCCTGCTGCCGTAGATGATCATCTCCCCCTCATGGATGCCGAGATGCGACACAGGCTCACCGTCCACCAGGATAACGCGCATGTTTTCCAGGTTGCCCCTGTTGAGAAGGATGGAGTAGAGTTCCTGCTTGCTCGGGGACGGGCATTTATCTCCTCTGAACACGGAGTCCACAAGCTTCATCACACGTCCGAATTCCTCCCTCATCGTGCCTCTAGGTCCTTCAACCTTATACGCCCTCTTCCGATTCACCTTCGTCCTCCTTCAGGTCCCCACACCGTCAACCTGCGCTCCACCCTTTGTCCGATCGGCTCGATCACCAGATAGCCGGAGGTTGCCCCGGAGCTACCTTCATCCGCGATGGGTTCAAACGACCACCCCTTGCCGGCGGGCTGAAGATCCACGCTGTAGCCCTTTGGGAACCAACCTTCCGGCAGGTAGATCAAACTAGGAGCTGAGACAGACGGGGTTTCCCTCCAGACACAGATGAACATTCTTTTTTCGTAATCGGATCTATATCGGAGCAACTCCCCGGCAACGGCAGCGGGGTAAGGTCTTACAAGGAGGGGGAAATACGGCGCCTCATCTATCTCCTTACGACTGCCGTAAGCCCAGTAAGTGTCGCTAAAGAGGTGTCTTTCAAGCTGCTCCACCACCATCTGAGCCGCCGACATGGTGCCGGGGAGCCCGCACAGCGCACCCCATTCACCCACAAGCACGGGCATGTTCAGACGTCTTGAGGTCTCAGCATGGCGGTCGAAGATCAGTCTGATTCGATTCGGGTTGGCCTTGGCGACGTTCTCGGTATCGGTAACGATATCGTAACCGTGCGGGGCTATGGCCTGTAGTTTATCCCGCCCTCCGTTTGGATCGAAAACGGGAACGATTCCGCTAGGTGTCCCTACATTGCAGAGGATATGAGGCTCTATGAAGATGATGTGGTTTTTATCCACCTGACGAATCGCCTTTGCGACGCGGTTGTAGAAGGAGGCCAAGCTCGTTCGCTCGAATTCCTGAGATAGGCCCGATCCCGCGTCACAGAACCTCCTGTATAGATCGAGATCGCCAGCATACTTCATCAGCTCATCGGACTCCATGAGCTTCCACATGATCTGGGTGAGATCGATCTTTTCACCGTATTTTTCGGCGATAGCTTCAGCTACGACCTTAAGCTTCGACGATACGGTCCGGGATATCGCCGAGCCGGGGAAGGGTTCATTGAACAGGTCATATCCGATCACCGCCGGCTCGTCCGCATAGCGTTCGGCGACATGCTGCCACGCCCGGGCGAAATGATCCTGAAGGCCCACTCCGTCGGATGCCGGTCTGTTCGACCAGAAATTGTCGAAAGCCTTCTGAACGGCGGGGCTGGTGTAATAGGCCGTGCTCCAGATGTTTCCCAGCTTAATATGAGGTTCACCGTCGTCAAGCGTCGCCCATTCCGGCGCTCCGTCGCCGCCGAACTTAGCGCTGAAAAGATCCTGATGCATGTCGAGGAGGACGTATATCCCGTTTTCCTTAGCCCATCCGATCCGCCTGTCGATCTGGGCGAGATAACCCTCATCGTAACGACCGGGTTCGGGTTCAATCCCGTCCCAGATGATGACGAGCCGAACGCAGTTAAATCCCCATTTACGCATCCTAGCGAAATCCTCCGGCCCGTGCCAACTCATATAGTTGTGTTCCCTGGATTTATCAACGATGTTTACGCCGTGCAATATGATCCCGCGCCCCCTCGGGTCAACGAATTTACGCCCTTTGACCGCAATGAACCCCTCCGAGGAAATGTTCGTGAACAGGAAAACGGGCAACATCGCTGTGAGAAACGTTAACTTTTTCATCGTCTCTTCCTCCCGTGGAATCTCCCTCCATCACCCATTCCTCTTCCTCTAGAGCTTCATGAAATACTCCACACATTCGTGGCGTATGTTGAATCCCGCCCTCTCATACGCCCTCCGAGCGGGAGCGTGGGCGTAATCAAGACCTGTAAACACTTTGGCGTAGAGCATCCCATGTTTCCGGAAATAATCGAAGACGGCCTTATACATCTGTTGGCCGATCCCCTTCAGATCACAGTCGGGGTCTCTGGCGTTATTGCCTATCTCGCCGATCTTCCTGTCGAAGTCCAGCCTGAAGGTCACGAAACCGACGATCCGTCCGTCCTCCTCGCACACGAAAACCCATTCCGGATGTCGCTCGCAATGTGCTCTGACCTGTTCCCCCTTTGACGTCCTTTCGTCCGGCACGAGGAGCTCGAAGAGCTCATCCCCGTATATCTCCCTGAACATCCTGTATATCCCACGCCAGGCGCGGTTGGCGATGTCCATGATTATCGGAAGGTCCCCCGGCCTATATGGACGAACCAATTCCTCCCTCCTCAACTTTAAAGGTTCGTAGATTCGCTCGCTCGAGTTCTCTTTGAGAGCTGCGTTTATCCGTGATTGACCGTCCGCCGTCTGTGGCGAAATAACGGCGGGCAGCGGATTGCCGATGGTTATGACCGAATTCGCTAAGAGGATAACACAGCTCCAAGATGCTGTCAATATATCGAATGCCCGAAATCGTGCACCTGCA
>CAZHVH010000423.1:0-3461 GCA_964535855.1 uncultured bacterium | reverse complement strand
GAAGCTGCTCCAAAGGATGGAGGTGCCGAAAAAGGCGGGCATCAACTTCATCTATACCGGAGGGATCGATCCGGTGGTAAGGGGCGCCGATCCGGAGTTCTGCGGCAAAAACGCCGTGATGATCTCCCAGATCACCGGTGGATACTGGATCTTCTACGAGGGACCGAAGTATAAGGTGGATCATCCCGACTACTTCAAATGGTTCTCATGGGCGAACCGAGCGATAGTCGAGGGGAAGCTCGACGCGTGGCATGAGCCCCGTCAGACGCCGGAACATCTGATCTCACAGGGGATCTTCACACAGGCGGTCGAGACGGTCAAACGGTTGAAACCGCTCAAGGTGACGGGACAGATGGTGAAATTCCCGAAGGTCGAGCTGCGCGGCGAAAATCTGCTGCTGATCGCCGCTGAGGCCGATCATACCGTCGAGATAACGCTCGAAAACCATCCCGTCGCACGCTATCAGTCACCCCTCTTCTGGGAGGTGAGGGACTCCTCTTTGAAGACGGTGGCCAGCGGGACGATCCCCCACGGCGGAACCGGCTCCGTCAGGTTTACGCCCGAAGCCGATGGGATCTACCTGCTCGGGGCCACCTCCGGGGGGTGCGCCTATTCTGTCATAAGCTCGAACGTCCCTGTGGGGCTATATGCGGGGAGGAAGCTGTCTTTTATCCACGGCGTCGATCGGCTGTTTTTCAGGGTGTCCGAAGGGGTCAGGCGGTTCACGATCTCCATCCGCGGGAGCGGCGGTGAGACCGTCCGTCTGAACGTCTACGATCCCAGCGGAAACAAGGTCGCCACATGCCAGACCACGCTCAAAAGGGAGAAGGCTGAGATCAAGGTGGACGCAGGCGATCGGGCGGGGAGGATCTGGTCGCTCCAGTTGACGAAGGCGGATGAGGGCGTTTTAGAGGATCACTCGATCCAGCTTGACCTGAAGCTGCCGCCTGTGTTGTCGTTAACGCCTGAGCACGTCTTCGGGAAACCGGAAGGGAGTTGAGATGTGTTATTATGTTTGACTCGATCTAAGGCGGATGGTATAATTTGACCTAAGAATAAGTTTGAAAGATCGTTCAGGTGCAGGTGCCGGGAGGAATTAGCTCCTCGGAGAATAGGGAAGAGCGGTGAGATTCCGCCACGGCCCCGCCACTGTGATCGGCGTTAACCTCTCCCAGTAAAGCCACTGGTGACCTAAAGGCACTGGGAAGGCGGGAGAAGGTCGCCGTAAGTCAGGAGACCTGCCTGCACCGTCACGTCAAGCGACCTCGAGGGGGGTTGCGGACGGAATCCTCCCTCCTCTCATCGCCCGCACCTGAACATCCCTGGTCACATAAGGAGGAAAAAGAGATGTTTGAGGATGAAGTGCGCGATTGTTCCCAGCCGCCCCTTATAGGGAAGATCGCCAGGATGTTCGAGCTTATAAATTCGATGGAGGAAAGGGTGAAGAGGGAGAAATTCTCCGAGCTGATGGAGATCGTGAGCGATCTGTTCTCGGAACCCGATTATGACAACGATCTCATGATGAAGGCATGAGGAGGGGAGGATGATCATTTCGATCTTCATGACCTGCCTCGTGACTTTTCTGACGGCGGATATCAGGATGGAGAAGGTTGTCGTGACGGCCACAAAAAGGGCGGAGCCGCTTGAGGAGACCCCTTTCTTTGGAGTATCGATCGACAAGATGGAGATCGAACGATCGGGCGTGAACGATCTAGGCGAGCTGCTCAGCTCCTCTCCTTTCATCTCGATCGGGGATTACGGCCTTAATTCAATGGCCTCGGTCTCCATCAGAGGTGCCTCCTCCAGCCAAGTGCTCGTGTTGATCGACGGCGAGAGGTTGAACAACTCTCAGAGCGGAGGGGCCGACGTAGATAAGATTCCGCTCGATGCCGTCGAGAAGATCGAAATCGTTCGAGGGGGATACTCCGCCCTGCATGGCGCTGACGCTGTGGGAGGGGTGATCAACCTCATAACCTCCCGTCCGAGCGGGAACAAGGTTAAGGTCAACATAGGGCTCGGGGACTTCGGCGAGGTAGGAGGAGGAGCACAATTCCATGTCAAGTATGGTTCGCTTTCGGGGATGATCTCGCTTTGGGGACTTAAATCGGACGGTGACTACGAATACGTGGACAGGTTTGGCCGCAGGAGGCTTCGTATAAACGCCGGAACGGATAGAAGTAACCTGCTTGCAAAGCTGATGTGGAAACCTTCTAAGGCGGAAGTCGAGATCACCGGAGGGAGATTCAGATCGCATAGCGGCGATCCGGGGATGATGGGATATCCTCAGCCGAACGCCTTTTTGGAGGATGATGCCGGATCCCTCAGCCTGCATCTGAGATATGATCCGTTCAAAACCGCCCTGCGATATAGATCATCGCTGATCCATTACTTCAATCCCGACAGCAGATACAGCGTTGACGACACACATCGGCTCAGGTCATTTGAGATCGAGGTGAGCTCGACACCAATTAAGCTCCGGTATCTCTCATCTCTGTTTGCAGCCACCCTTAGGCGAGAGATCTTAGATAGCAGCAGCGTAGGCCATCGGGTGAGGGATAGCCTGGGGATTCATCTCTCACAGGAGATGAATCTGAAACGGATCACCCTCTTCGGAGCGGTCAGATGGGATATGTTCTCAGACTTCGGCTCATCCTTCAGTCCGAAGGCTGGCTTTAAGGTCAATCTAACGGGGCAGATATCCATCAAGGGTAGCCTGGGGCGATCCTATCGAGCCCCCACTTTCAATGACCTGTATTGGCCTGAAGATGCCTTCGCTAAGGGAAATCCAAATCTCAAACCGGAGCGTTCCTCTCAGGCCGAGCTGGGCCTGCAGTTCTCAAAGGGGAAGATCTCAGGCGAACTTGTCCTCTTCAGCTCGATCACCGATGGGTTGATCCAATGGGCTCCGGGGAGAGGTGGTAAATGGTATCCGCAGAACCTCGCTGAGGCCAAGGTCTCCGGCCTGGAAACGGGACTGCATCTCAAACCTCTTGATGGGCTGACGGATATCAGGCTCTCATACTCCTTCACCGACGCCAGAGATCAGGAAGGATATCCCCTGCTTTACAGGTCAAGGCACTCCCTTGGGTATCGGATTAGGATCGGGAGAAGGAGGCTCTGGGCAGTTCTATCGGGCAGAGCGGAAGGCAGGAGGTTTTACAGAAAGGGTGGTGGATATCTCGATCCCTATCACGTGCACGATCTCAGGATAGGCACCTCTTTCAGAAGCGTCGAGCTGATCTTCGCCCTTGAGAACCTATTCGATGAGAGATATACGCTCTTCGCCGGATATCCGCTTCCGGGCAGGAGATGGAGCTTCAGGGTTTTGGGAAATTGGGGCGGATGAGTTTCGGAGGAAGAAGATGGTCAGTGAGATGAGAGGAGAGACGTTTAGAGGAAATCCAGGTCTGCTCCCAGGTGAGCCTGGAGGACGTGTTCAGCGTATAACCGACGCCAGCCCC
>CAZHVH010000422.1:0-3468 GCA_964535855.1 uncultured bacterium | reverse complement strand
TCCGGCTCTTCCTCCCTCCAGATACACCAGAGAACCTCGAAGGCATAGATTAGGAAATGCCCTGAACCGCAGGCGGGATCGAGCACTTTAAGCTCTCTCGGATGCTTGGGATCAACCCTCTGAGGTTCGGAAGGGAGCGGCACTAGGTAGGAGCAGAACCCGTCCACTGTGTTGGGACCCTCAATAGCTATGGGGCCTCCTTCCCTCGGGCATCTCCCTCTCATCTCGAGCCAGAGTCTCCCCAAGGTGTTATCGACGAGCGCCTTCACCACCCAATGAGGGGTGTAGAGTTGGTTTATGACTGGGATATCGTCGGGTTCAGGAGTTTTTCTCCTTCCCCTTCCCCGCCCGGTCCTGTACCTCTTCCTTTCCTCCTCATTCCAAAACTGATAGATCCATCCGAGGATATCCTCGGCTTTCCAGTCATTCTCGGTTATCTCCTCGTTTAAAACCCTCAATATCCTGCGGAGATCCGCCGGATCGGGAAGGAGATAACCATATGGGTCGTCGGGGTCGAAGAGGAGTGCTATCTCCTTCGACGCCTCCTCAAACCCTTGATGGAGAGATCTCTCAAGGAGTTCATCCGGGGAAAGCGAGGGATTGTCCCTTTTCATCTTCCACTCCCTCAAGCTCATCCCGCCGTATCTCGATCTCCTGGTCACCGTCTCCTCGAAGAGACTTCGAACCTCCATAGCTTTCAAAGCTGAAAGTCGGTTTACGAGCGTGAAGGCTGCCCCTCTTATGTAGCGTTCGATAGATCTGCTTGTCTTCTCAGGCTCCTTCAGCTTTTCAAACCCCTTCCTCTCCCTTTCGATAGCGAGAAGTATGGGTTCCCTTGCATGCTCTCCATCCCCATCGAGGGGACGGATGTAACATTCGAGGGTATGTTTGTGATTCTTAGAACAGGACGTAAAGATCCCCAGAGCCTTGAGCCTTACTTCGAAAGCATTCTCAGTGGCTTCCCTGAGCTGTGGCAGAAGTTTCCTGAGATGATCCCTTCTCTCCTTTGAGAGCCCAAGCATCTATCTCTCCTCCATCTTGACGTAGATCTGGACCTTCCTCCCGCTATCCATAGCTTTTCTCACGAAGGCGCGAATTTTAGCCTCGAAAGGCTTGAGATCATCCACCGATCTGATCTCAAACTCCTCTTCATGCATTCCAAGCTCATCCTCAGGGATGAGAATGCCCTCAAGAGCTTCTCGGACCCGTTCTTCCCATCGTCGGATCTCATCCGGAATTCCGAGGAGCTCAACGATGCTGACCCTGCATCTGGAGCATACATATCCGTCTGTCAGGGAAGGTTCCTCTTGACATTCAAACGGAATGGAATTTCGTTCCAGGATTTTCACCGCCTCATCAGCCTTCTCGTGGAAAGCCCTGTGTTCCCGAACTCGCTTTAACGCCTTTTCCCCCTCCTTAGCGGCGGTTCTGTGAGCATCTATGTATCTCGTCCTGAAGGCATCCTCCTTTTCCTTGAAGGTTTGAAAGAGAGTATCCCACCTCATGGGGAAATCGTCGGAGGATAGTATCCCATCAAGCTCCTCGGCTCCTTGGGGATCGACGGCCCGGAGCAGGTTCGAAAACCTCCTGATCTCAGCGGCTCGTTCGAGTTTCCCAGCCTCGTGAAGTTCTGAAAGTCTTCTATAAACTGGAAGCGAGCGGCGGAGCGTCTCTGCTATTTCATCTTCGATAAACTTCTTGATCGCAATCTCAGGCGTGCCGCTTTCGAGTATATCATCACAGATCCTCTGAAGGTTTCCGAGGGATTCTCCTCCGCCAAGTCTCAGATCCTTCAACCTTTGAAGGAGCTGCATAGATCCATCCTGTATCGCTTGAAGCCGTTTTTTAAGCGATTCCCATATCTCGGCGGGCGTGACCTTGTTGTGTTCCCCGAACAGCTCCGCCAGCAGGATAGAAGCTTTTTTCTCCTCATCAGGGGTCAGGGTTACCCCGAGGTCGAAGAGGGCAGATGAGAAGCGCTTATTGCTTTTGAAGATCTCAAGAAGAGCGGTGTCCTGGGAGGTATAGGTTTTGCCTTCTGAAATCACCGAGATCGATCCACGGACAAGAAGGGCCGCGAGCGAGAGTTTGAGAACTCTTAGATCCCAACCGTAAGGAGGAGATGAGAAGAACTCCTCGAGATCACGTCCCGATCTTCTCTGGTCATGGATCTCCACCCTCCTGCGAATCTCGCTCAAAACCCCGGAAAGCAGAGGGCTGTCCTCCCTTATCTGCCCGGAGCTATCGACCACTTGTAGGTTTCGATAGACCTCCGGAAGCGTTCCGCCTTTCCATGTGAAAATCTTGAGGATATCATCCTCCCTCACACGGACGGCGGCTCTCTCGAACTCGTAGAAGGTCTCAGAGATACATTCGTTTAGAGCTTGCCTTACCTTGGCCTCCCAATCCTTATCCCCAAGAGGAACTTGACCGCCCTTGTAGATAAGAACTCCCTTCCTGAGAATCTCGGTCGCTTCTGAGGGGAGCTTGTCATAGCGGAGCATATCGAGATCCTTCTCCTTTTCCCTCAAAAGCTTCTTTTCATCCTCCGGAGGGGCCTTTTTCCTTCTCTCATCGAGCACCCTCTCAAGGGCGAGGACATATGTGATATCCTCCTCGAACTGCGGATTGAACCCTCCGAGGAAGTAGACGAGGTTCTTCTGTCTCGCTGTTTCCATCTCGAGATCTTCAGGCGAGAACTCGTCCGATCGGAGAGGCGAGAGGAACCTAAGGGTGATATGTCCTTTGGGGTAGACCACGGCTTCGTCTATTTCGATCTTTATCTCGAAATCTCGCACATCCTTATGGCGGATCTTCTGGAAGGGACGAAGCTTTTCCCGGAAGATATCCCTTGCGAGCTCCTGTTTTCTGATGGTCGGGATCTGAGATCTATATTTTTCAACCTCCCGCTCGAAAGAGCTTTCAAGCTCCGACAGAAACTGATATCGTCCCTCTCTCTCACTTACATAATGTTCCTTCGCGAGAGCTGTGAGGGATTTCCTGACAAGATCGATGAGTTCATGGGGGTTCTCACCGAGCCGCGGGTAGAGAACAGCAGCTATGTTCTCAGGAGTTGTGGGGAGCCACTCCCCCACCTGCTGAAGGAGGTAGAGGGCTTTAGCTACACTTTGTATAGGCAGCCCTTCCTTCTCTCCGAGTTGGGATAACTTGTGGATGGTCGCTATCTCTGATCCACGGATGGCTTGGACCTCCTGCTCTATAGCATCGAAAATTATGTCGAAAGTAACGAGCTTGCCCAGATCCATCTCGATGAGAGGTGTCTCTCCGAGGTTTAAGACCCCTTGAACAATGCCGAGCATTGAACGTTCTCTTCCGGTCAATCCCTGAGCACCATATTGGTTGCCCCTCAAAGGATTAAGAATCTGCTGGATGAGGTAGAGGTGATAGGGAAGGAAAGGATAAAAGCTGACAAAATCAGAGAAGGAGGGGAGGTTAGAGTAAAGCTCT
>CAZHVH010000421.1:0-3486 GCA_964535855.1 uncultured bacterium | reverse complement strand
ATGGAGGTTTTGGTGGGGAGTTGTGATAGAAACCTCTACTGCGTATCAGGAGGAGGGGGGAGGGAGGAGTGGAGGTTCAGGACGGGTGGGTCTATATGGAGCTCCCCAGCGATAGGAGATGTAGACGGGGACGGGCGGGCTGAGATAGCGGTTGCAAGCTTTGATGGCTGGCTGTATCTATTGAAGGTGAAAGGAGAGAGGAGACAGGAGGCAGGGGGGATACTTTGGGCGAGGTGGCACGGAGACGGTTTCGGGACAGGGCTTTTGGAGAACGCACTCTCCTACGGGCTGGCATCAAAGACGGGGACGACCGACGAGTGGACTCCGGGCGAATTCGTCCCTCCCACCAAACAGCCCCCATTCCTTGAGCTTTCCCTCTCATTCAGGGACGCCTCAGGGGACGACATACTTGAGGGACTTGAAACGGGCAGGCTCACCGTCTCCGTCTCCAACACGGGCGAGGGTCCCTCCTACGGTCTCTCCCTCAGCGTTAGCCTGAAGCCCCCCTCCATCGCAAAGATGATTGAGGTCCAAACTCCCGAAAGGATAAAACGGATAAAGCCGGGCGAGACCAAGCGGGTGAGCCTGAAGCTGAAGGCGGACGTGAACCTGCCCACAGGAGAAGCGGTCGTGGTCGTGAGCGGGAAGGAACGGAGCGAATACGACCCTATGCCCGTTTTCATCAAAATCAAGACCAGAAGGTTTAAAAAGCCCCTCCTTCAGCTATCCGAGATTGAGATAGTGGACGACGGTAGCGGGTTCTCATCCGGAAACGGCGACGGCGTCATTCAAAACGGCGAAACCGTAGAGGTTCACGGGAGCTTGAGGAACATCGGCGAGGGAGAGGGGAAAGGAGTCAGGGTGAGCGTGGAATCCTCCGCATCGGGGGTGGAAATCCGTCATCAGCCTGATTTCTCGGGGGACATACCCTCCGGCGGGGAGGCGAGGGTGAGGTTTGCGGTGGCGGTCAGCAGGACGTTCGGGGAGAGCTACATCCCGATTTCCGTTCGGTATCTTGACGCTCGTGGGTTCGGCTCAAGCCAGGAGATCACCCTGAATTGCGAGCTGGTGAAGCCGGTCTTGAGCATCACGACATCGGTCTTTGACGGCGGGAGTGGGCTTTCAAGGGGTAACGGGAACGGGATTCTGGAAAGGGGCGAAAGGGTTGAGCTTAGGGTGAGGGTCAGAAACGAGGGCGAGCTTGAGGCAAGGGGGGTGAAGCTCTCCCTGAGCGGGCTTGAAAGGGGAATACGTCGGGTGAAAGGTGAGGCTGAGCTTGGGAGAATCCCGCCGGGACGTGAGGTAGCAGGCTCGCTCTCGGTCCATCTCGGAAGGTCGGGGAGGTTCAAGCTGACGGTGAAGGCGGAGCAGGAGGATTTTGAGGGTAGCAGTGCGGAGGTTGAGTTTGACGTCAAAGAGCGGATACCGCCTGAGATACCGGGGGAGATTCCGGCGAGCGAGGAGGTCAGCCCGCCCCTGGTGATTATAACCGAGCCGAAGGGTGAGAAGACGGACAGAGGTTCGGTCAAACTCTCCGCAGTGATTACGGACGAAAAGAGGGAGATAAAGGAGGTGAAGGTATACCTCAACGGTGTGGAGGTGAAGGGGAGAGCTGTGTCGGTAGTGCCTTCGGGGAGGGAGGTCAGGATTGAGCGGGAGCTTTACCTGAAGGAGGGGTGGAACAGGATAGAGGTGGTGGCGACGAACGGGGTGAAGGAGGGTAGGGGGATAAAGGTGATAAGGTATGAGGCGGTGTTTGACCCGACGGGAGTTTACAGGAGGAAGCACGCACTGGTGGTTGGCGTGGACAGGTATGAACATCTCCCGCCGAAATTACAGCTTGGGTATGCGGTGTCGGACGCGGAGGCGATGGCGAAGTTGCTGAAGGAGTATGGATTTGAGGTCAAGCTACTGATTAACGCGACGAAGGGGGAGATAGAGAGGGAGCTTGCAAGACTTGCAGACAAGAGGGTGGTCTCGGAGAATGATGCAGTTCTGTTCTTCTTCGCCGGGCATGGGCAATCGGTGAGCTTGCCGGAGGGGGAGATGGGCTTCCTGATACCGAGCGATGCGGACGTGAACCTTTCGGACCCGTCGGATGCAGGGGGATACATGGCGAGCGCTATACCGATGAGCAGGCTGAAGGAGTATGCCAAAGCGATACAGGCGAAACACAGGCTTTTCATCCTGGACTGCTGTTTTTCGGGTCTGGCTACGGACAGGGGGATGAGGAGACTCTCAAAGGCTACCAGGAGACAGCTAAAGCTCTGGGCGAGGTTCAGGGCGGCGCAGGTGATAACCGCCGGAGGGAAGGGGCAGAGCGTGCCTGAGCGAGGGGATGTGGGGCACGGTGCGTTCACCTACGAGCTTTTGAAGGGTCTGAAAGGGCTTGCTGACCTTGACGACAACGGGATAATAACTGCGTCCGAGCTCGGCGTCTACCTCAAAAGAAAGATGGCGGACTACGGGCTGATGCCCCAACTGGGAACATACTTCGGGACGGAAGGGGACTTCATGTTCGTGAAGTGAAGGTGAAGGAATTATGCCAGTCGGTATTATCCTCAAATTAAGACTCTTTCGTTAAACCTGCTTACTTCAAGGGTGAAGTACATGAAGAAAATTCTCTTCGTGTTCATACTCATATCCCTCCTCCCCTCCTGCGGTGAGAGGGAGGAGGTGATGGTATCGAAGGCGCTCGATATCTCCGCACAAAAGCTGATCGAATCCCTGACCTCCGCCCTCAGCGGAGGCAAAATTGATACCCAAAGGCCCATCTCAGTGCTGTTCGTGGAGGGGATGGATGGCAGGTTCGGGGCGGAGGCGAGGGATAAACTGGAGAAATACCTGATCAAAACGGGCTGGTTCAACGTCGTCACCCCACCGTCCGAGAGGGAGCTTGAGGCCATACTCGATATCGCCAGCGGATCTCTCAGGTATGAGGTCTTCTTCGACCCGAAGTTCGCCGTCAGATTGGGCAAGCTCATCCCTCCCAAACAGGTCATGGTCGGCAAGATCGGATGGATCAAGAGGACGAGCACAGGGGTGACGCTCTCGCTCGACGGCATGCTGATAGACCTTGAGAGGGGATACAGACGGTGGCGGGATGAGGTGGAGGCGAGCTACAAGGATTCCAGGCCGGTTCTGCTTCGTGTGGCGGGGTTCGGTTTCATCTCCATCCTCGTCTTCATCGGTTTCAGGGGATTGAACGAGTATACGGGCAGGAGGTTCCCGATCGTCATCTATGCCCTATTCCTGGCGGTTTTGGCGATGGCCTTTTACTTTATGCTTTACGATTACCTTTTCGACTACCTCAAGGGGCGATGAGATATAAACGGATGGGCACATAGGTCTGCCCTGTAGGGCGGGGGTTTATCCCCCGCCGATTGCCAGCATGATTCGGAGGTATCAGGATGATCCTCAAACCGGGAGAGAACATCGCAGGATACATCGTAGAACAACTCCTCGGCTCCGGCGGTTTCGGAGAGG
>CAZHVH010000420.1:0-3486 GCA_964535855.1 uncultured bacterium | reverse complement strand
AAGGGTTAAGCATTTGGCTGAAGAGTTCGCCAACTCCTTCTTCCAAACCGACCTGCTGATCGTGACGGCGATCTATGGCGCCGGGGAAAAACCCATAGAAGGGGTGACAGGCGATAGTCTGGCGTCATCCATACGGGATCACGGGCATAGAAACGTGGTATACATCCCTAACCTGGAGGATGTGATCGAATATCTAGCTGAGATCGTTCGATCCGGCGACTTAGTCATAACGGCCGGGGCAGGAGACGTCTGGAAGGTCGCTTATGGGTTACGCGATAGGCTCGTTGAAAAGGAAACTTGAAAAAATTGACCATTTAGAGTTAAGATATAATGAGCCGATGTCAAGCCATACCTCCTTCGGGGTAGGTGGGCCTGCCGATGTGTTCGCCATGGTCAATTCGCCCCAAGCCCTGGTGGAGCTCTATAATCTAACACTCGACAACGGCACCAAGTTCTTCCTCATCGGTAACGGCACTAATCTTCTCTTCTCGGATGAGGGGTTTAGAGGGGTGGTGGTGAAACTGGGGGATGGATTCTCCTGGATCAATTTCGACGGGGAAGAGGTTTCATGCGGCGCTGCTTTTCCACTGAGTAGGCTCGCCAGGGAAACGGCTGAGAAAGGACTTGGCGGTCTGGAGTTCGCCTATGGCATACCGGGGACAGTCGGCGGAGGGATCAAGATGAACGCAGGGGCGTATTCCGGGCAGATTTCCGATGTGATAGAAGAGGTCGAGGTGATAACATTCGATGGCGAACGCACGAAGGTGGCGGGAGATGATCTCGGTTTCGAATACAGGGGGAGTCGACTTGATCACTTCTTATGCGCTATAGGAGCGAGGTTTAAGCTCCATCGATCTGATAGATGGGAGCTCAGACGCAGGATAGATGCCTTTTGGGCTGAAAGGCGAATGAAACAACCGTTGGGCGCTTTGAGCGCGGGATGTGTGTTTAAAAATCCGCCGAATATCTCCGCCGGCGCTTTGATAGAGAAGTGTGGCCTCAAGGGGCTTCGGATCGGCGGTGCCATGGTATCGATGGTACACGCGAATTTCATAATCAATCTCGGGACTGCCACCGCCTCCGACATAATTGAACTTATCCGTCGGGTGAAAGATGAGGTCAGGGAAAAATCGGGGATTGAACTTCAGCTCGAGATCGAATATGTCGAATAGCCTTAAGGGCGAAAAAGATCGAAAGGTGAGGATAGGAAGGTGTGTATTGTTCATGATCGTCCTATCCGCCCTTCTCTATGGAGGGGTGAGGGCATATAGGAGCGGGTCGGGCGATGTACTTCTGGTCGATAGGATATCCGTCATAGGCGCCCGAGTTATCCCTGAATCGAAGATAATAGCTCTTTCGGGAATTCGGGTGGGAGCGGATATGAGGCATGTATCTCCGGATTTAATCTCGGCAAAGTTGCTTTCTCATTTCAAATATCTTAGGAAGGTTAGAGTGGACAAGGGCCTATCGGGGCGGGTCATAATAAGGGTTTGGGAGAGACGACCTGAGGCTATCCTGCGATCTAGAGGCAGGTATTATCTGGTGGACGATGATGGTTTCGTCCTGGAGGAGGATGTATCCCCCGATAGATTTAGGGGGTTTAAGGTGATAGAGGGTAATTCGAAAGTCGCTCTGACCGCTATGAGATACATCGAGATGTTGTATCCGGTGCTGTTCAAGAGGGTTAGGCTGATATCCGCTGAGAAGCCGTCCAGGATCGTGGTATGTCTCGAAGATGGGACGCGTGTGCTTTTAAGATCAGATAACATCGAGGAGGGGCTTGAAAACGCCTATCTCATCGATTCGATGAGGAGATGTCAGGGCGAAAGCGGGGGATACATCGATGCGAGGTATGATAAGTTAGTTTACTGCGGAGGGATGTGAGATATGGCAAGGGAAAACGTCATCGCCGGGTTGGATATCGGCACGAGCAAGATAGCGGCCATAATCGCCGATGTCGGATCGGGCGATGTGAGCGAAATCGAGGTTATAGGTGTTGGAACCGCGCCTTCGGAGGGGCTGCGAAAGGGCGTGGTGATCGATATAGAGAAAACGGCGGCCTCCATAAGACAGGCTGTCGAGGATGCCGAGCTGATGTCGGGGGTCGAGATCGGTTCAGCATATGTCGGGATAGCCGGAGGCCATATAATGGGCACCAACGTCAGCGGCGTGGTGGCCGTTTCAGGCGAAAATCACGAGATAACGCAGTCGGACGTGGACAGGGCGATAAACGCCGCTCAAGCCCTCGCCATACCGGTCGAACGGGAAGTGATTCACGTCATCCCTCAGGAATTTGTCGTCGATGGACAGGATGGGATTAAAGACCCCGTGGGGATAAGCGGCGTCAGGCTTGAGGCGCGCGTCCATATCGTGACTGGCGCCGTCACCTCCGCTCAGAATCTCATCAAAAGCGTCCACATGGCCGGGATATCGGTCGAGGATATCGTCCTAGAACCTCTGGCCTCCAGTAAAGCGGTGATGACCCCTTCGGAGAGGGAATCAGGGGCAGCGCTCGTCGATATGGGAGCCGGAACGACGGACATAGTGGTCTTCAGAAACGGCGCCATCGTCCATACCAAGGTGCTCTCCCTCGGAGGTTGGCATGTCACCAACGATATAGCGATGGGATTGAGGATACCAGTACCTGAAGCTGAGAAAGTGAAGATACAGAGCGGCTGTGCCCTTGTAGGATTGGTGGACGATACGGAGACCGTTTCCGTTAACGTCTCCGGCGGAAGAAGACCGAGGCTGATAATGAGAAAGGTGCTGGCCGAGATAATACAGCCGAGGATGATGGAGATCCTCGACCTTGTCGCCCGCGAGATCGAAAAGAGCAGGGTGATCATCACTGAGGGGGTTATCCTGACGGGAGGGTGTGCCCTGATGGAGGGACTGCCGGAGCTGGCCGAGCAGATGTTCGATCTTCCCGTGAGGATAGGTTATCCGGGGCCGCTGAGAGGGCTTGTCGATAAAGTCAATAGCCCGATCTATGCAACAGGAGTGGGGCTGGTACTCTTCGGAGCGGAGGATCGAAGGAAGGGAAAGGGGCAGAAAGGCAGATTCAAAAGCTCACGACAGTTCGAGGAGATATGGAAGCGCATGAAGGAGTGGTTCGCGGACTACTTCTGATAAATCGAAAAAAAGGCTTTAATTTCGGACTTAATTATGGTTAAATATAGAGAGCCTCACTGGAGGGATATAGATGATTGAATTTGAAAAGGAGGAGGCGAGGAACATCGCCGTGATAAAAGTCATAGGAGTCGGTGGCGGAGGAGGGAACGCCGTTAAAAGGATGATCGAGGCGAACCTCCGCGGAGTGGAATTCTATGCCGTTAACACCGATGCACAGGCTCTCCAAAGCTGCCATGACGCCATAAAGGTCCAAATAGGTGAGAGCATCACCCACGGGCTCGGCGCCGGGTCTAACCCGGAGATAGGCGAAAAGGCCGCTTTGGAGGACAAGGACAAACTCAACCAGATCGTCGA
>CAZHVH010000419.1:0-3507 GCA_964535855.1 uncultured bacterium | reverse complement strand
GAAGAGGAAATTGACAACCCAATCGGACTACCGCTATAATAGTCCGCGCCATGGCGAAGATGGCAAAGGAGATGAACGGAGGATGTAACTGATGAATATCGGCAAGGAAATGAGAATGAGCAGATTGTTCAACCCCAAGAGTAACCGTATCGTTTTGCTGACCATGGACCACGGCATCTGTATAAACCCCATGAAGGAGATCAGCGATCCCGTTAAAGTAGCTCAACTGATCGTGGAGGGCGGTGCGGATGCGTTGCTCGTCACACCTGGGATCGCAAGGCGGGTCTATAAGGTGTTGAAGGGAACCGGCACGTCACTGATGTTGCGCATCGATGGGACGGCGACATCCATAGGCCCGGATCTGACGAACGATGAGCTCATCTGCTCGGTGGAGTGCGCTCTGCGTATGGGCGCCGATGGGGTCGCCACGTTCGGGGTGATCGGCGTGCCGAGGGAAGCTCAACTGGCGAAGAAGAACGGATATGTGGCCGAACAGTGTGAGCTTTGGGGTATGCCGATGATGACTGAGATGATTCCCCCTGAGATGCTGGAACATCAGTTTGAATCCAGGGCGAAACGCAGATGGCCATCCGATCCGGAGATAGTCAAATATTCAGCGCGCGTCGCCGCCGAGCTGGGGGCGGATATAGTGAAGGGCTATTACACGGGGGACAAGGAGACGTTTAAGGAGGTCATCGAATACTGTCCTGTGCCCTATATCGTCCTTTCAGGTCCCGCCTCAGGGGATCCGGAGGTTCTCCTGAAATTCATCCGAGATGCGCTTGACTGCGGGGCCGCGGGTGTGACCATGGGCCGAAACATATGGACCTACAGAGACCCTGCGGTCATGACGCGGGCCGTCTGTCGGCTCGTCCACGATGACGCCTCCGTCGAGGAGGCGCTGAGGGAGATAGGATGAACGACTTGAGGGAGGGGCGGTTGGACATCACGCCCCATTATTTCAAGGTGGACCTGCCCTTCTATCGGGAGAACATCGAGGATTTCCTCCCGGATAAGATCATAGATATCCACTCTCACGCCAGCACCAACCCTCCGCGAAAGCCCAACGGTCCTCCGCGCTACTGGCCCGAAGGCGTCACCTGGGGCTGCGGGATGCCGGTGCCCAACCTTCTGGAGGTCTATATCAAGATGTTCCCCGGCAAGGATGTATCCCCCGTGTGCTTCGGTATCCCCACGGCCGATAGGAAAAATTTAGAGGAACAAAACGAATATCTGGCCCGAGAGCTGGAGAGGTTCGACCACATCTTCGGGTTCCTGCTGACAGCGCCCGAATGGAGTGAGCGGGAGCTGGTCGAGCGAATGAGATCCGGGAGGTTCGTCGGCATAAAGCCATATCTGAGCACAGCGACCGATGTTCCTCCCCAGGAGATAACCATCTTCGATTTCCTCCCCCACCGTCACATCGATCTTGCGGAGAGGATGGGATGGATCGTGATGCTGCACATACCGCGCCGCGAGAGGTTGGCGGATGAGGTCAACATCGCTCAGCTCAGGGAGATATGTGAGAGATATCCATCGCTGAAGCTGATCATCGCCCATGTCGGCCGCGCCTACTGTCCCAGATACGCGGAGGAGGGATTGCCCAAACTTCGTGGATGTGAGAATTTGCTGTTCGATATCTCCGCCAACAGCAATCGAGAGGTTTTCGAGATGCTGATAGAGGAGGTTGGACCGAGAAGGATACTCTTCGGAAGCGACCTTCCGATCACCGCCATGCGGGCGAAACGGGTATGCGAGGGGGATAACTACGTCAATTACATCAGACACGCCGATTGGGAGGACGAGCACACCCGCAGAAGACCCGATGAGGAGGAAAGCTACACCTTCTTCCTCTACGAGGAGATACTCGCATTCCGCAGGGCGGCAGAGTCAAGCCGATTAACCCCCGAGGACATACGGGCTGTCTTCCACGACAACGCCCATAGATTGCTGAAGGGGTGAGCCATGGATCTACTGGTGGGGATCGACGTGGGAACTAACGCCACCAAGGCGCTCCTCCTCGATTTAAAGGGGAATCCGGTGGCCTTCGCGGAACACGGCTACGGGCTGATCACCCCCCGCGACGGCTGGGTGGAACAGGATCCTGAGGATCTCTGGCGCGGTGTGGTCGAGACGTGCAGGCGGTTATCGGTGCAACTGCAGCCGGGCGATAGGATATCGGCCTTAAGCATCTCGTCACAAGGGGGAACAACTATACCGGTAGACGGCGATATGCGACCGTTGCGCAACGCCATAAGCTGGATGGATCGACGGGCTCACGAGCAGGCTGAGCATGTGCGGAGGGCGATCGGAGATGAGGAGGTATATAGAAGGACCGGGTGGAAGCTTCAGGACGGACTGCCGCTGCAGCACATCGCCTGGCTGCGGGATAACGAGCCGGATCTCTTTAGATCCACGAGGTATTTTCTGTTCGTCAACGATTTCATCCTATATCGGCTCACGGGAAGGCTCTGCATGGACCCGTCCGATGCGGGGATAACCCAGCTTTACAACCTCGCCGAGAGGAGATGGGATGAGCGACTGGCCAAGATCGCCGGCATAGAGATTGACCAGCTCTCGCCTATACAGCCGCCGGGAACGGCGGTTGGAACCCTCACGAGGGAGGCGAGCGAGGAGACCGGATTGCCGTCCTCCACCTTGGTCGTCAACGGCGCCCATGATCAATACTGTGCCGCTCTCGGCGTGGGCGTCCTGGAGCCGGGATCGATCATGCTCTCCTGCGGCACCGCATGGGTCGTGCTGGGCGTGTTTGAGAAGCTGAACTTAGATCCCGAAAGTGTTCTCTCCGTCAGCCCCCATGTGATACCGGATCTGTGGGGCGGTTTGTACTCCTTGGGGGCGGTCGGTGCCTCGATGGAGTGGTTTTCCAAAGATATCTGCCGGTCAGAAGGGTATGATGAGATCAACTATGCCGCTGCGCGATCCCCGGTCGGGTCAAACGGGCTGATCTTCGTGCCGCTTACGGGCGGTCACGCTCAGACAAAGAGGGGAACGTTTTTTGGATTGTCACTCTCCCACTCCCTGGGCGATCTAGCACGTTCCGTTATGGAGGGCATCGCCTTTGAATTGCGCTGGGTTATGGAAAAAGTTCGAAAGGCCGGAATGAAAGCGGATCAGTTTAAGATGGTAGGAGGAGCGGCTGAAAGCACGATCTGGCCTCAGATAGTAGCTGACGTGACGGATATCCCCGTCGTTCTCCCCAAGGTTAAGCAGGCGGCAAGCTATGGAGCTGCCGTTCTGGCGGGCGTCGGAGGCGGCCTCTACCCGGATGTGAAATACGGCTCGGATATCATCGGCGGCGAGGAGAGACGTCTCATGCCCGATAGAAACAACGCCGCTCAATACGATAAGCTCTTTGAGCTCTATCGAACGGTTTTCGAGGGCATCGGAAAATATCTGGGGGTGTAAAGAGATCGCTTATATTATCGCTGAGTGTAGCAGAGATTTTTAAAGCTACCGTCCGCAGTCGGCAGTCCGCCGCTTATA
>CAZHVH010000418.1:0-3517 GCA_964535855.1 uncultured bacterium | reverse complement strand
TCTCTTAAGGTCTCGTGTATACTCACCGCCAGGTAGAACTAGGGAGGGGTAATAGACATGCTAAGCTGTGTAATAGCTACTCTTTTCATCGCCCTTAATCTCCCCCTGGAGGAGGTTGAGAGGGATCACACCCTGTCGATGGAGTTTGTAACTCCACACACTAAATGGGCAAAACCGTATGTCCGTAGATGTAAGGTCTTGTATTTCACCAGCGGGCGGGATACGCATGCCAGGGAGATAGTTGAGCTGATGCAGAGGTTCCCCATAGATGCGGATGCCGTCTATTGGACGGTCATAGTCGATACACCTAAATGGCAATGGCACGGCGGGGAAGCCGGGCTGGAGCGTATCAATAGGCTGGTGAAAAACAGATATGATTGTTATGTGTTCAATCAGATACCGATCTCCAACCTGCCGGAAGGGGTCCGAAGGGAAATACTGGACGCCGTAAGAGATGGCGCTGGGATCCTGTTCCTAGGAAGGGGTGGCGAGGATGTGTTGAAGGAGGAAGAGAAGATAGTCTCATCCTTCCTCCCTGAAGGGAGCCATGGTTACCGGATAGGCAAAGGAAGAGGCGTAAAGCTTCAGGCGCCTCCATCGATACCCTACAGGTTCGGTTGGGAGGTGGAATACGATTATTGGCAGGAGGAGTTTGGAAGGGCTGTTATCTGGGCCGCTGGGATGGAGCCGGAGGTCTCGGTGAAGATAGATCTGCCGGATCGGATCGAGAGGAAGGATCTGGTTGATGGATCGGTTCCCCTGAGGGTTGAACTATCAAGCGACACCGGAGAAGGGAATCTATCAGGTAGATTAAGGAGGGAAGAGGACGGATGGGAGATGAAGCTGAAATTGAGCTCAGGGGAAGAGATCATCCTTCCGCCGTTGCGTGCCGGCAGATATCACGCGGACATATGGCTCAGGAAAGGGAAGACGGTCGAGGCGTGGGCGACAAAGCCGTTCGAGGTAGTTGATGAGGAGACCTTGGAGGTGAAACTCGATCGGGGATACGCTGAGGTAGGTGAGGAGATAAAAGGCAAGGTGACGTTGCGCGGAGGGAGGGGAGAAGAGAAGGTGGAGATCAGGTTGAAGGACAGACATGGGAGGATACTGGCGCTCCGTAGATCGACGTATATCAAACCGATTCCGTTTAGGTTCAAGGTCGAAAGCTGGTTCCCGATGCTGGTGCAGGTGGAGGCTTTAGCGATCGATCATGATGGGGAAGTGTGCTCGGGCTCCGTCTACGCCCATGTGCCGAAACGGCATAGAGGGAGGTTTAACCTCCTGGTCTGGGATTACCCTAGAAGAGGCCCCGCAGCTCCTTACGCCGAGGAGGCCCTAGCGAAGTTAGGGATGAGCCTTCAGTTGGGTGGAAATCCACCTCTCTTCGCCGCGGCTTACGACGTAGCCTGGGTGCCCTACACCACCCGTATCCTCGCCCCACACGATGAGCGGGGATATATGAAGCCGGTCTGCTGGAACGATGAGCCGGCTGTGGATGAGTATGTCCGAGGGATAGTCGAAAGGTGGCGGGTTGCCAGAGAGCACGGCGTCTTCGTCTATTCGCTTGGCGACGAGACCGTCACGCGTGGAGCATGTATGCATCCCGCTTGCCTGAAAGCTTATAGAAGATACCTGATGGAGAGCTACGGAACCGTCGAGGATCTCAACAGATCATGGGGCACAAGCTATGGCTCGTTTGACGAGGTGGAGGTGAGGGATAACGATGAGAAAACCGCCCTGAGGGAGGGAAACTTCCCCAGATGGTTCGACAGGCAGGCCTTCAAATGTTATAACTTCGCGATGCTATGCAAACGGTTTGGAAAGGCTTATCGAGAGCTTGATCCCAAGGCATTGACCGGTTTCGAGGGGGCAGGGCGGTTCGATAGAGGCGACGATTTCGACCTGATCGTCAGGGTGAACGGGTTCTGGACGCCCTATCCCGGTCCAGGCGACGAGGTGATAAGATCGATAGCTCCAAGGGAGTTCCCCAGATCCAACTGGATAGGATACCAGAAGGACGCCGATTCGCTCTTGAGATGGCTCTGGAGGGCGGTCACAAGGGGATGTGACGCCGTGTGGTGGTGGAGATGGGACAACATCGGCAGATTCCATGGCCTGCTGCGTCCCGATCTGAATCCGTTCCCGGCCGTGAAGGAGATGATGGAGGACACGAAGGTACTATGGGACGGTTTAGGAGATCTGCTTATAAACTCGGAGATGCTTGACGACGGGATAGCGATCCTGTATTCCTTCCCATCCGCCTACGCCACAAGGGTCGAAAACGGGAAATCCTATGGCGATTACCAATCAAGTCATGTCTCCTGGCAGGGAGCGATCAGAGATCTAGGGTTGCAGTTCAAATATGTGACCGATAGGATGCTCAAGCTGGGGGAGTGGAGAATGGATCAATACAAAATCCTGATCCTATCGAGAACCGAGGCGCTCTCAGAGGAGGAGGTCAGGTTGATTCGGGAGTTCGTTGAAAGGGGAGGGGTAGTGGTGGCTGATCTTAGACCGGGGATATTCGACGATCACTGTAAACCTCTCGATAAGGGCAAGCTAGACGGGCTGTTTGGAATAAAGCGATCCGGTAGAGGTGAGGCCCTCAAAGGTGAAGGCCAGTTGGAGTGGGAGATCAAAGGGGAAAAGGTCTCGTTTAAGGCTCAGGTGATCTGCGATCCAGACGTGAAAGCTGAGGAAGGAGAGGTTAGAGGATGGGTGGGTGATGTGCCCCTTATGATCCTGAGGCGGGTAGGCGAAGGACACGCTGTTCTGCTGAACTTCAGCATGTCACATCTCGACCCGGATGCGAGGGACAAAGTGATGAAGCTCATAACGTCGCTGGGGAGCGTCGAACCTAAGATCAGGCTGAAGGGTGAGGACGGCAAACCGGTGCGTGGGGTTGAGGTGGTGAGATGGCGTACGGGTGAGACGATTATAGCAGCCCTCTTCATGGAGAGGGGTGAGCCGCTTAAGGTAAACGTGAAACTGGGACAGCCACGTCATATCTATGACCTGCGCAAGAGGGCAGCTTTAGGCGAAACGGATAAGCTGACGGTCCGATTGAAACCCGGCAGAGCTTATCTCCTGGCCCTGCTCTTGAAACCAGTGCCCGATCTGAAGCTGATCGTTCCGGAGGAGGTGAAACGTGGGGAGGTGACGAGGGTAAAGGTCGGTCTTCCCGGCTCCACCGGTCTGCATGCCCTCAAGCTCAAGGCTTATACGCCTGACGGGGCTGAGGTCGATTGGTTCGAGGAGATAGCTTTGGTCGGCTCTCAGTTTAAGGAGATTTCACTTCCTATAGCCTTCAACGATCCGGCTGGGAGATGGAGGGTGGAGGCCATGGAGCTCTTTTCCGGCAAAGGCGCCTCGGTAGAGATGAAGGTGCGCTAACGGGTTGTACTACCTATCTTCATTGTCCCTCAAAGCGATCAAGAAGCCTGAATCTGGTCTCGAAAATCCCCCTGATAACCTCGAGGAACACCTCCCCCGATTCTACCTTTCCCTCCCAGTAGGG
>CAZHVH010000417.1:0-3519 GCA_964535855.1 uncultured bacterium | reverse complement strand
TCCGTACCACCTCCTGCAAGTCCGATCCTCAACGGCGTTTGAACGATGATCATCTCTCACCCCCATGAGGTGTCATTTATAGTCATGATCAATATGCCCCTTCCCTTTTTAACACCTTCCAGACGGTTTTTATCAGTATGATGATATCCATCCAGATAGACCAGTGGTCTATGTAGAACATGTCCATCCTGATCCTCTCGTCGTAGTTCGTCCGCTGTCTTCCGTGGACCTGCCAGAATCCGGTTATCCCGGGCTTGACCGAAAGGAGCTTATCCTTGAGATCGCCGTAGTATTTCTCGATCTCCTCCCTCACCTTCATCCTCGGCCCCACCAGGCTCATCTGGCCCAGAAGCACGTTGACCAGTTGTGGCAGCTCGTCTATGCTGTATCTTCTGATGAACTTACCCACCCTCGTCAGCCGCGGGTCGTTTTCCAGCTTGAAGTTCCTCTCGTATTCCCTTTTCAGCTCGGGATCTAACTCCAGGATCTCATCGGCGTTCACCAGCATAGAGCGAAATTTGAAGGCGTCGAATTCTTTCCCTCCTTTGCCCATGACCCTCCTGCGGTAAATGACCGGTCCGCCGTCCTCCATCTTGTTGGCCATACCGATGACGATGTAGAGGAGCCCCAGCACGGGCAATCCAACGAGCGAGATCGCCAGGTCCATCCCCCTTTTGAGGAGCTTGTTCCACTCCCTTCTGAGAGAAGGGTTTTCCGATGCCTCCAGGACGAACAGGCCGGTGAACTCGTCCAGGTTGATCCTCTGATTCGTGATGCTGAACTCATCTGAGACGATGGCCACGGAGACGCCTCCGCCGCGGCAGTAATCTGAAATCCTGGAGACGGTTTCATAATAAAACCCGTATGGTATGATGAAGACCCTATCCACCTTATGTTCCTTAAGCATCCTCTCGAACTCATCCCGTTCAAGCCTGATCGCATCGATCCCCTCGATATAGTCGAACCGGTCGTATTTCTGGATGGAGAGGTGTTTCTTAAAGAGAGCGACGTTGTCCTCCGATCCTATGACCAGCACCCTCTGTCTCAGATAGCCCCTGCGCCATAGCGCCTTATATACCTCTCTCAGGCTGAATCTGAGGAGGGATATGATAGCGAGAGAACCGCTCCACCATGAGAGGATGACGTATCGCGAGAAGGTCCTTCCCTTGAAGAGGATAAGAATTGTGGCGAAGAGGAGGAAGAAGGCGAGGGTTGTGCCTTTGACTATGATCTCAAGCTCCGTCTCGCTTCTTCGGTCCTCCATCGGTTTATATCCGTTCAGCAGATACATGCAGATCACGAGGAAGGGGATGAATACGAGGAGGATGGGGATGTAATCCGAGATTTGAGCGCCGACTGATAGATAGCGTGTAGAGGTGAGGTATGAGAGAACAAAGGCGGAGAGAGCTCCGATCAGATCCAGCCAGAGCGGAAGGAACCTCTTTCTACCTTGACTTTTTAGGAGCCAGAGCCAAAACCCGATCATCATCCTCTAGAGCGGGAAACGCGAGAAAAGAAGTAACGCGGGAAAGGGAAATTACGTTTCTCGCTTTTCCCGCGTTTCTCGCCTTTCCCGCATTTATTTCATCGATTGACCACCATCTCACGCACCGCCGAGGAGACGCCCGGACCGAACCGGGCTGAAGCCTCTATCCTATCCCAGTTATCGCGGAACCATCGGATGGTGTTTTGCAGACCTTCCTCGAACGGGGTTTTAGGTTCATAGCCGATGAGTCTATGTGCTTTTTCAATGGAGGCCAGGAGGCGGCTTTTGGTGTCCCATTTACGTCGGGCGGCAAAGCGGATTCCCGCTTTATTGCCTGTAACTTCGTTGATCATATTGGCCAGGTCGATTATTTTGGACTCCTTTCCCGATGCTATGTTGAATTCCTCTCCGACGGCCTGCTCGTAGTATCCGGCCCGGAGAAGGGCGTCCACGATATCGCCGACATAGGTGAAATCCCGTGTCTCCTCGCCGGTACCGGTGATAGGCAGTGGTAATCCCTTCATGGCCCAGTAGATAAAATTCGGAATGACGTTCCGATACTGTCCGGGCACTTCGCCGGGACCGTAGGAGTTGAAGAAACGAGGCTTAACAACTTTCAAACCGTGATGATTATAGAAGAAATTGCAATAAAGCTCTCCCAGCATCTTGGTTATCTGATAGGGGGTGCTCAGATGCATGGACATGAACTCCTCACGCAACGGGAGGGGGGCCTCGCTACCGTAGATGGAACAGCCGGAGGAGGCGTAAACGAAGCGTTCGACGCCGCCGAGAAGCGAATACTCCAGCATCCGTAATGTGCCCAAACCGTTGACCATCAAATCCCTTTCGGGATGGTCAACGGAGTTCTGATTGGCGAAGAAGGCCGCAAGATGGAACACAACCTGAGGTCGCTCGAAGAAAACTCGTTTCAGCATGACCTCATCGAGCACGCTCCCCTCAACGAAGAGCACGTTTGGAAGGGAAGGAACGTTCCATCGTTCCGATGATGACAGGTCATCCAGCGCGATAACCTGAGCGCCCAGCTCTGCTAAAGAGCGGGTGAGATTAGATCCGATAGCCCCAGCGCCCCCAGTTACCAAAACGGTCTTCCCATCATAATAAGATCTGTATTCCTCCATCTTATATCCTCCTTTCCCGCCTTTCTCGCTTGTTATCACGAGCGACTTGTTCGAGTACGGTTTCAAACCCCTTGGTGCAAACTGATCTTGAGAAATATCTTTCGGCATAAACACGTCCGTTCCCTCCGAACTCCTCTCTCAAACTGGGATTTTTATAAAGCTCGAGGATAGCCTCAGCTAATCCCCGAGCGTCATCAGGGGCAACGCAATATCCGCACTTGGCCTCTTTCACAATCCGAGGGGCATCCCCGTTCAGGGGGACGTTTCCGACCACGGGTCTCCCCGCCGCCATTATGTCCATAAGTTTTCCGGGAACCACAGGGGTCGTCAGCCCAGGATT
The DNA here is from genome assembly GCA_964535855.1 of uncultured bacterium. Taxonomy (GTDB): domain Bacteria; phylum Poribacteria; class WGA-4E; order B28-G17; family B28-G17; genus JAGGXZ01. The sequence goes on along the minus strand of CAZHVH010000417.1, from coordinate 554 downwards.
TAAACTGATCAAACAGATATCAGATGCTTGCAACAGCGAAATGTATTTGTCCTTAGGTTGGAGAGGGAGAAAACGAACGTTAGACAGATTAAGCAACTCGGATTTCTCCATAAGCTCAGCACGTTTGGGACCGTCGCCGACGAACAAGAGGAGAATATCCTTCTGCTTTCGAAGTAATGCGGCAGTTTCTATAACTGTATCTAAGTTCTGAGCCCACCCCATCGTTCCGGCATATGAGACCAGGAAGATATCCCCTAGGTTAAACTCTTCCCTGAACTCATTCCGTCTCGGTCCCGGTCTGATATGCTCGATATCAGCCCAGTTATGGACGACCCTTAGTTTACCGTAAGGCACCGATCGATGTCTGGAGAGGTATTCACGATTTCCCTCTGAATGCACGATTATCGCGTCCGCTTTATCGTAAAGATAACTCTCCATCCACCTGAAAAAGCGGATTAGAACGGGGTTTTTAAGCAAGCCCGCGTCTATGGCGTATTGGGGAAAGATGTCCTGGACGTTGAACACGAAAGGAGCTTTATATCGTCGGGCGAGGT
>CAZHVH010000416.1:0-3523 GCA_964535855.1 uncultured bacterium | reverse complement strand
TTGAAGAAGTCCTCCGGTCGGAGCGATTCGAAAACCGTGCGTCCGGCATCGTCCACGAATCTCTCCTCCGTCCTCGCCCTCAAATCGAGAAACCGCGCGACTTCATATGCGATCTGCTCCCGATCGTAGCCGAACCTTCGCGCAAGGGCGATCAGATACTCCACATCCTGTTCCCCCCGTCTTAGCGCCTTCAGCCTCAAGCTGGCCAGTGGCCCATTGATGCCGAACCGCTTCCCCGGATAGAGCAGCGCCGTCGGCTCAGCCCGTTCGAAGTTCTCATCCCTCCCTATGGTGTTCCACGGCAGGATTCCATCAGCGCCGAACAGGAAGGCCTTAATCGCCCATGCCTCCCCGTTCAGGTTAGTCTCGCTCACCCGATTAGGGGTGCCGTAGTTCCAGAACCGGATGCCGTATCGCCTGTGGAACTCCATACACCTCCTGTTCTTCCGGAAGAACTCCCCGCTGGTGCACATCAGGTCGACGAGCGGCAGAAACTCGTCCGGATCTCGCACCCATTGGGGTCTGGATACATCGCACCGGAATATGAAGTTCACGCCTCCGCCCGCATCCCGCACCGCCTCCTTGAACATCCTCCCGAAGAAGATCAGCGCGCGCCAATCGTCCCTGTGCATCGGCTCATCCATCAACCACCACGATGTGCCTCTTCCTCCCTTGCGAGGGTCCTTGTAGTAATACTTGTTGTTGAAGTAACATTGCATCTGGACCTCCCTCCACCCTTTCTCCCGAAAATGTCTGACGAAATCCCGAACCACCGCCTTGAACCCCGCGACGTAATCCGGCGTGAAAGCCTCCTCAACCGGTGGTGCCTCCATGGCATGGCGGATGATGATATCGCGGTAATTCCCCGGCATGCTCTCATACCGATAATGTCCTTTAATCGGGATCGGGTAGTTCTCATGAAACGGCAGATACTGATGATGGATCGGTAGACCGCCCCAAGTCAGGCCGAAGAAGGCCGATCCGTCAAACAGCGCTCCATAATGGGCATCGTAATCCCTCCACTCAGCCACATGGGTGTTTTCGCCCTCGCCCTCAATCGGCGGAGCCCATCCCTCATATGTTCGTCCCGAATGGCTGTAGGCGAGCAGATTTAGCGTGGCTCGATGTTCATACGCAAGGCGATGATACGCGTGTTCGATCGCTATGCCCTCAGGCGTGTTATGCCTAACGCCGAATCTGGAGGCGACGGAGCCGTATCCGTTCAGATCCACGACGAAGCCCGGCCTATCCGGAAGGGTGAAATCCCATACACGGAGGTATATCGGAACATCTATCCTTTTTCCATCGGCGAGCACAACTATACCTCCTCGGTACACGCCGGCCGAGCTTTCCCTCGGCACATGTAGATCCACCCAGATCACCCGATACTCCTGATTCGGGACGTGATCGTCGAACCTGACCTGTATCGGCACGGCGATTTCAGGGAACCAGCGATTTCCCTCTCTGACACACCAGACGCGATAGGGTCGGACGTTCGATGCTGGTATATCGCCGTTCTCCCCCTTAAGATCCTTTGCCTCGACCGATTCGACCCTCTCGGTCCTGACGACGATCTGGAAGGCGATGGTCTCATTTCGAGCGGCCGCGAGGTAAACCGTTCTGCCGTCCCAGATAGGATTGAGCCTGTTATAATTGCCCTTCTCATCCTCCATCACCTTCCCCGTCGCGGGGTCCGGTTTCACCGTATCGGGGACGACGAAGAGCGAGGATATCGGATTCGGATCGGGCTTTGGCAACGGGGATATCTCAGGTAGAGGTTTGGGATATGACTTAGATGAGGATGACGTGACCTTCACTATGCTTGGTCCGCTTGTGGATCCCACCTCATCTAGGACGCTCAGCCTCAGCTCATAGGCCGTTTCAGGTTTGAGGTCCGGCACCGTTATCTCCTGCCTTTCGCCCGGTCGAGCGGCGAAGGGGATCAACCGGCGCGGGAGTTGGGTCCATTTTTCAAACTCCCCGCCCCTTATCTCAAGACGATATGCGAAGGGGAGAGATTGAGAGCCATCGGGCGCGGGGACGTCAAACGCCAGCCGGATAGCTCCGGAGTTGAGGGTGGAGAGTTCGGGATCGGGCCAGGCGGTGAGATCACCGATGGCGGGCGGCTTGCTCCTCTCCATCGGCTCGCCTTCGACGATGAGATAGGGGGCAAACTGGGTCTGCTCGCGGCTATGGACGTCGTTGTTCCACATCGTTTGGCCCTTCTCATCGCTGACGGCCAATCCATATGAGGCTCCACATAACATGGCCGATATCAGCTTTGTCGGCACGTCGATCTCCAGCCAGCCATCCCCGACCTCCTTCAGATCCACGAAGGCGTAAAGGGTGTTCCCGGCGCCGAAGGTGACATCGGTCAGATCGCTCCCCTCGCCGGCCCAACGCCTGTAAGGGTAGATAGCGTGCGTGAAACAGGACCCCCCATCAATCGCCCTGTCCACCCCGTTTCCCTCCTGCCAGTCGGAGGCTATGGTCGAAAGGCCTATGGTACGCAGACGATGTTCGTGAGCGGCATGTAGATACAGACGCGCCCTGTGCACTTTCCATCCCCTGATCGGGGAGAGATCGAATTTGAATATAAGGATATGTTCGATCCCCTTGATGCGCAGGACGGATTTCGCCCCGGCGTTGTGATGGATTTCGCCTCTGGCGGCGGCTATGGAGTTGTCGGCGATGACCTTCAGCCGAGCCGTTTGAAGCTGCCCGAATGCCGACCCATATATTGCCATCGATATCAAGACCGTCACCATTCCCGATCTGATCATCTCCTCACCTGCTTCATCGAGATTGCCGTCTGATCGGCTCCATTTTATATTTTCCCCGATATGCCGTCAACCATCTTTTGATTTTCACCCCCCTCCTGTGTTATAATTCAGATTGCAATCTAAAGGGATGGACGGCGTAATGGAGAGGAGAAGGCCGTTCTGGGATGCCGAGGGAAAACGCCGATCCAGAAATCCGTATGAGAAAAGCACGATACCGTGGGTGGATGATACCGCTCAGAAGGAGTTCATGTTATTTCACGTGTTGGACAGCCTGGAAAAGGGTTGGGATCGCAAGCTGATGGAGCTGAAGTTGGTCTCCGAGAACCTCATCAGAACCGTTCGAAGAGGTAGGTCGTGATCCTGGCGACCGTATAGCCCAGGAGGGCTCCAATAAGCACGTCGCTCGGATAGTGGTTACCGACATACATCTGGGAAAACCCTGACAGACCTGCATAAAGCCAGAGGTAAGGTCGATATCTCGGATATCTGCTGGAGATGAAAGTGGCGAAAGCGAAGGAGGAGGCCGCGTGACCGGAGGGGAAGGAAGGCGTCATCCTGGTGTTCCAGAGTCTAGGCTTATATCTCCTGAGGTTTGGCCTCGGCCTGTCGATTATATACTTTATAGACAGACAGGTAATCTGGGTGAGAAGCAGCGACGAGGCCAGCGGTAAACCGTCATCATCCTTCAGAAGCTTGAGGGTTACACCACCCTCTATAAAGGGGGTCGAGAGGGCGATAGA
>CAZHVH010000415.1:0-3526 GCA_964535855.1 uncultured bacterium | reverse complement strand
CCTATGGTCGCCGTAGACCACTATCCAATGTCTCCCCTGGTAGCTCTCCGCTATCTCCTTGGCATCGTTTACCCTGATGATCACAAGCGGCTTGTTATGGGAATAGAGGGCATGCAACCACCTGTCATGTATGCTTTGGAACGGGAAAACGACGTAAGCATCGGCCCTAGGCGGCTCAATGACCTGATGCTCCCCCGTCACCTCCATCAGATCGAAATCGACATCTTTAGGCAGCGCACCTATGAAGCCCTCCCTTATCTCCTCTTTAACCGATTCCGGTATGGGTGTGGGCTTAAAGGAGGGATTTCCCCTGTCGATGGCGTCGGGTGGTGTCCCATGAGATCCCAGGATTAAACCGACGACCTTCATCCTGTCCATATCTCTTTCTCCTTATCGGTCGTCCTCCACGACCTCATATCCCATCAGCGTGGCGAGATCCTTGAACCTTTCCCTGTGATCCCCGTAGAAGGCCACCCTGTGGTTGCCGAACGTCTTCCAGTCGAGGTTCCTGAGCAGGGCCTTCGTGTCCGTCCTGATGGCCAGCTTTGTCCTGCAGAGGATGTCATTCCAATAGGGGAACAGCTCCTCGCCCGAGACGGTCTCCCCGGTGAAGAGGGTCATCTTTTTATCGTGCACGCTTATCTTGGCGACGGTGACGGTCTCGCCTATGGGCAGGTTCACCTGGACGCATGCGCCTCCCTTGTTCTCCTCCCACAGGGGCAGGTTTCTTATGATGTAGGGGACCTTCCTATCGTCGCCCCATGGATTGAAGGGGCACTCGCAGTGACCGATGATGGCTATCTCGGTGAAGGTGTCCAGAAGATAATCGCCGTTGAAGCCGGTGCTCCCCGTCAGAAAGAGGCCGAGCTGCTGTGTGATCAAAGAATCTATCAGGGTCTCAGATGTGGCGACCACGCCGTCCGTGTAAAACTGTGAGGCGGGCAGACCCTGGGACGGAATGGGGCCTTCCCTGTAATACTGGAAGACCGTGTAGCCTTCGGTGGTTATCGCCTGACAGTTATGCTCCTCCATCAGCTCCTTCATGGCGAGATAGAGCTTCGCGGATTTCACCACCTCCTCCCTGTTGGTTCCCCTCATCCCAGCCGCCTCATCGATCCACCTCTCGGCGACCTTCCCGGCCTCCTCCTCGTCAGCCCGGTTCATCTTATCTACCATCTCCCGCTGCGGTATCGCCACCAGCTCCGTCCCGAGCGTCTCCCTCAGGTTACGCAGATATCTCTCCTCATATCCCTTTCTGTCCCCCCCAACCTGAAGTCCCGTCGGCTCATATTCACCGAGGACGGGCCTATCCGTAACCACCAGCACCCTCAGCCCTTTCATCCTCGCGATGGCGTCGATCAGCTTGACCTTTTCAGCTATGTCATCCAGCCTGGAGGAGAAAAGGGATTCGTCCCTATCGGGTATCACGGACAGAACGGATGTCAGAACCCTCCCGCCCTTATAGGCGTGGAAGGGATACATCCACTGTCCCCAGAGGGGGTAGACGGCCACCGTGGGCAGGCCGAGCGATATCAGCTCATCGGGCGGAGATCCGAAGAAGAGCACCCCGTCGAGGTTTTCCCTCTGCTCCCTCACCTTCGCTATGGCATCCCCCGTCCTTACGGGGGCGGTTTCGCCGAGAAACTCCACGCCCTCACATCTGGCCTTCAATCCGGCCAGTATCCTCTCGTTCGAGACTATTTCCACCTCAGGGTGATAGAGGGGGAAGATCCGACACTCACCCTGAAGGCCGGACGATGTGAAGATCGTATATATTTTAGCCATAATCGTTTCCCTCCCCAGCTAAAAGCTGAAAGCTGTAATTATGATCGGTCCTCCTCTATAACCTTAAACCCTATCAGCGTGGCGATCTTTTTGACCTTATCCCTCAGATCGCCAAAGGTCGCCGCCCTGTGGATCCCGTATCTTCCCGGACAGAAGCGGCTTTGGACCTTTTCGGCCTCGACCTTGACGACCAGTTTCGTCCTGCACATCAGCTCGTCAAATCCCCTGTAGAGGGATCGTCCGTCGACGCTTATGCCGGTATGCAGGAGTATCCTCCTGTTGAGGACGTCCAGCTTCCACACCGTGACGGGCTCGTCCACGGGCAGATCCACCTGCACGCCGGTTCCCGAGCCCGGTTTCCCCGTTCCCCTCACGGGGCTCTGAGCGTGCGACCAGATGGTGTAGGGGACCCTGTCGTTGCCGTGGGGGTTGATCGGGGCGCCGCAGTGGAGGATGATATCCACCCCGTTGAAGGTGTCCACCATGAGGTCGCCGAGCATGCTCGGCCTGCCGGTGGCATAAAGTCCCAGCAGATGGGTTGCCGCTATGTTGGGATAATCCTGGCATACCCCCACCAGCCCTCTCTTCTGAAACTCTATGATGCCTATGCCCGGCCAGGCCATATCCTCCACCTTACCGCTGCCTGTGAGCGATCTCATGTGAGTTGATATCGCCACGGCGCCGTATCTCCTCCTTAACGTCTCAAACGCCAGATACATCTTCGCCGCCTTCACCACCTCCTCTTCGGTGGTATCCTTCACCTCCTTCGCCTCGCCGATCCACATCTTGGCTATTCCCTCGGCGTCCCTTTCATCGACCTCCTTCACGGCATCGTAGAACTCCGCCGGCTCCACCCTTATGAGTTTCACGCCCAGCGACTCCCTCAGCGCCTCGGTGTAGGCCTCGTTGTATCCTTCGGGGAGCTGATCGTGTATATCGCCCTGATAATCCACAGCGTGAAAATATTTATAAGGCGAGATGGAGATCATCGTAGATCTCCTCATCCTGCTGAGAACCCTGATCAGATCTATCTTATCCACGAGATCGTCGAACATGGCGGAGGAGATGGAGGGGGATGTCGTGCCTATCCTGTCCAGGGTGGCCGTCAGGACCCTGCCCCTCTCGATGAAGAGCTCATAGGGGATGTTCATGAATTCGAACAGATTATAAACGACTATGGTGGGCAATCCGGTGAAGATAAGCCTGTATTCCCTTGTGACTCCGATGATGAGCACACCGTCCAGCTCCCCCCTTAGATCCTCAAGCTCGTTGAGGGCGGATTGTACGTCAAATCCCTTGGTCAGATCCCTCGATATGAAATCCACCCCTCCGCATCTCTCCTCCAACCTGCGGAGGAGCTGATCGTTTGAGATGAGCCTCTCAGGCGGCCCGCCCGCCCCTCCGTATCCCCGGGAGGCGAATATCGTATATATCTTGGCCTTTTCGTTCATGGTGGAACTCCTCCTCCCATCGGTTTTCCCCTCCATGCCGGAGGGCCTTTCGTCTTTATCTACCTCGGCTTTCTGGCCGATGCGAACATGAAGTGCTCGTCGGGCGTCTCCTCCACGCTGACCTCCTCAAAGCCGGAATCGGTCAGCATCTCTCTCACCTGTTCGGGCGAGTAGAACCTCTCGCCCCATAATTTCTCGCCCTCGTGTCCTTTGGCGAAACGGTTACAGCTCCTCCCTCAGAGCTTGGGAGAGCTCGAAGGTTAACCGCAGCGCCCTCTCGGCAAGATCCT
>CAZHVH010000414.1:0-3529 GCA_964535855.1 uncultured bacterium | reverse complement strand
CAGAGAGGCAAGGCTGGAGGAGATCATAAGGCTGGCGCTGAGGTTTGTCGTCTGATATATAGATCCGGTCTCTCCATGAGATCGATCACTTCCATCTTCCCTTCAGGTGCCACCCTTGGTCGAAACGGCGCCCCCCTGTTGGCGGATATAACCTTGGCAACCCTGCCATCGCTCAGCTCGACGAAACTTCCCACCGGATACATTGAGACCAGATCTATAAACCGCTCGACTACCTCTTTATCGAGTCTTCCCTCTTTAACCTCCCTCACGATATAGCACATCGCCTCGAATGGCTCCATATGCTTCTCTCTATAAGGTCTGGGATGGGTAATCGCCTCGAAGAGGTCGGCGACCTGTATAACCTTACCCAGAGGGGTGATCTCCTCTCCTCCCACACCCTCCGGATATCCCGATCCGTCGATCCGCTCGTGCTCCTGGTAGACAGCTTCTCTCATCTCATCCGGCATCACCCCCTTCAAGGGCTCTAGCCTTCTGAGTGTGTGGCGGGGGTGTTCCTCTATCGATCTCCTGGAGTTCGGATCGGATATCGGTCCGCCGTGAACTAGATCCCACGGCAGATCGAAGATACCGATGTCGTGAATCATACCGACGGCGCAGACCGTCACAACTTCATCGCCGCCTAACTCCTTCCAGATCAGAGAGGAGAGTATCGAGAGGTTAAGCATATGTATGTGGACGTATGATTCGGCCTCGAGGGTGGCGTTGAGGATGAAATCCATAGCTGTTTCAGGTGAGGTCAGCGCGGCTTCGACCAGGGCTTCGGCGGCAGAGACGATCCTTCTCCAAAGCTCTGGGGCGATCTCATCCCTCGAGCAAGCTTCACGGATGAGGTTCAAGGCGGAGCGGAACTGGGAAGGGGCTTCCGCTTCCTCCGCTTCCTCCACCGTCGGTTTCTCCTCTATCTCAGTTACCTCCATGCCTTCCTGTTTCGGTCTTTTTCCGGCCCGCAACAGGTCGGTCATACGTCTCACATCATCGCCTCCTCAACGATCGTTTCGTCGATGACCTCGGCCTTCTTGATGAAGCCCATCAGCAGCGACATATCGCACAGGTTGTTTATCCTACGAGGCACCCCTCCGGTGGATCGGAATATCAGGTTCATCGCCTCTTCGGTGAAGACCTCCCTGGAACAACCGGCCACTTTAAGCCTGTGTACGATGTAATCGTGTGTTTCTTCCAGGCCAAGCGGATCGAGCTGATAGATGACGGAAAGTCGTTGTTTCAATTGAGGCATTCGATCCACCCTTCTGAGGAACTGCGGATGAGCAGCAAAGACCATCGAGACGAGGGTTACATCGTTGAGCTGGAAGTTCATAAGCATTCTGAGGTCTTCAAGCGTGTCCTCATCCTTGATGAGGTGGGCCTCGTCGATCACTATCACGGTCCCGCGTTCGGCCTCATAATTATCCAGGAAGAGCGTGTTCAGCTTTTTGAGCAGCTCGTCTTTATCGGATGAACTCGTCTCCACTCCGAACTCGTAAAGTATCAGCCTTAAAAGCTCCTCCGATTTCATATTCGGGTTGACGATTAAAGCGAGATCATAACTGCCAGGTTCCAGCTCTTGAAGCACCGCCCTGGTCAGGAGGGTTTTGCCACAGCCGTATTCCCCTACGATCAGAGAGCCTTTTCTCTCGCTGATGGCGTAAAGCAGCTTAAGGAGGGCCATCTGGCGAGAGGGCGTTTTGAAGAAAAAGCGTGGATCAGGTGTATTTTCAAATGGTTTTTCCTTCAGCCCCCAGTATTCCTCGTACATAGGTTATCCCACCGGATTAGTTCCGTCGGTCGTCCACATTTTTATTATCCCTTCTCCCTTGGGATCTGTCAACATCATATTTCCCCCCTTCTGATCCCCGCATACGGAACCGGCGAGGTGCGCACGCCGGATATCTCCTCCACCTGTCGATACTGCTTGCCGGTAGGGCCCGTCTCAGTTTCGACCTCATCCGGCGGACGCTTGTTGTTTCCCATTATGAAGTTATCAATCAACCTGCCGCCGCCGTATACGGCCCAGCCGCCGTTGTGAACGATGTTGTTGGAAACCAGCTTCGGGGAGGAGCCGGAGTAGCAGACCACGCCGTGCATCCGATTGTTGGCTATGACACTATTGGAGATAAGGGGAGAAGCACCTGATTCGCATACGATCCCATAGCCGTTCATGGTTATGGAGGACTGGGATATTTCGGGAGAGGCGCCGTTGAGGCAATAGATGCCGGTTCCACTCTGGCTGACGCTGAGATTGGTCAGCCTCGGTGAAACCCCATCCACCACGATCCCGGCCTCCTCGGCGTGGTTGATCACGCAGTCGTTTATCCTCACAGCGTCGGTGTTGACGTATATCTGTCTGTGGTTCTGTATGATACAGGATCTGAGCGCCGAACCCATGCTCTGCTTGGTGAAGAATATCCCATCCCATCCCCCGGAGGACGATAGCGAGTTGAAGATAACGGGACGATCGGGATTCCCCTGAGCGTAGAGCGAGCCCTCAACCACTATCTTTCCCGAGTGTCCTCCACCTGATTTGAACCTCACGAGCGTGCCGGGCATGACCGTCACGGAGACCTCCCTCGGGATCACCAATTCGCCGGATATCCATATCTCACCCGACCAGACCTCGTCCCTTTGGAGCTTTCCGCCTTTAGTCTGTACCCTTTCACCCTCAGATGGCTGTGGGGGTTGAGGCTGACCGGAGGGAGGATAAGCACATCCGATGAGGATCAGGAGCGATATGATCGGTACCGACAGAGCTATGGTCTTGATCAACTCCCACCCCCGGCGAATTTCAGGGTCAACTCTACATTCTCACGGATCATATCGGGCTTGTATTTGGTGAACATCCCCACGACCACGGCGTCCTTGGGTTTTATGTTCTCAAAAGCGTATTGGAAGGCTTCCACGGGATCGTTTCTGCTCGCCGCCATGATTTTAAACGCCAGACAGGTCTTATCCACCTCGCGTATCACCTTGCAGGCGGCCTCCCTGTCCTGGGGCAGATATACTTCGCCGCGTTCGGTGAGGTTATAAAATGAGATCATGTAGAAATCGAGCTCGAAATCATGCTCCTCGGCATATCTGACGACATCCGGATCGTGTGTCCCTAGTCCCGCCGTTAACCCCAGGTCATGTATGAATTTGAGATGATCGTTGACTTCATCCAGCTTTCCGGCCTTGAAGTGTCTATCCGTGGCACCGCCGTGATGATAGATCGCTATCGGCTCATATGAGGCTATCTGACGGATGTTACTCCTAGTGGAAGCCCTTTCGGGAGCGGTTTGGGCGATCCATTGGATCGAGCCACCCTCCAGTCTATATTCGTTGAGCATACGCATTATGTGGTTGTCGCCGCGGGCCAGGAGGGTGTTTACCCCCAGTCTCTCGCATTCTCTAAGCGTCTCTTTGATCTTATCCACGGTGTAATAGTTGATCATCTCCCGGCTCAGTTCACCTGAGACGTGGGAATGGCCGCTGAAGGGGTTGCCGCCGATGATGAGCCTGGTGATCTCATGTTCGC
>CAZHVH010000413.1:0-3530 GCA_964535855.1 uncultured bacterium | reverse complement strand
GTTCCTCTCGAAGATCTCCGCCTTCGCCTTAAGCGGCATCCTCCAGCTATCATCTATCTCGGCGTATGAGACGCTATAGGTCAAAATCAGGGTCAAAGCGAGCATCGAATACCTCCAAAGTCTTTCAGTTCCCGCTTATTTTATCACACCTCGAAAGCATCCTCAAGATCAGAGCTGTGGGGAAGGATTTGACTATGAGGTCTGATATATGGTATCTTTCATCCATCCACATCGGGTGAAGGATATCTCTTTCGGGGGAGTGGAGATGGCATCACAGAGACCACCGACACACAGATCGCTGACGGGGGGAAGGATTATCATCCTGATGGGATGGCTGATAACGATCCTCGGCGCTCTCATAGGAAACCTCCTCACCGGTCAGAAAATTAATCCCCTCGGATTCAACGTCGCTCTTTTAGGGCCCATCCTCCTCTCCTTTGTCCTGTCCCGCTTTTTCGGCAATATGGATAAAGGGATCTTCTTGCTTCTCGTTCTCCTTGGTCATACAGCCTTAGTGACATTACTCTGCCATTTCAGCGGCGGTGCCGCAAGTGACGTTCGGTTCCTGTATCTCATCCCGATCGTTCTGTCCATGAGGTTCGGCGTCGGTATGGCACTGGTGGTAGCCCTTTCAAGCATCATACCGTATTCCGTGATGGGAATCTATGACGGCGTATCAGCTAGATTCATCGCCCTGAACGATCTCATCCTGCTTTTGGCGATCCCTGTGGTTGCCCCGATAACCAGCCGAAGGGTCTCAGAGCTCGCCTATCAAGCCGCCAGGGCGGCCAGGGATACGCGCCACGAGCTTGAGAAGCTATCGGCGATCAACTTCATAAGCGCGGCCCTGTTGAACCATCTTAGGGCATCGGGAGTGCCTGAGGATGCCCTCGAGGGGATCGCCGGACTTTTCAACGCGGAGGCCTGTTGGATCTACGGTTACGACGAGAGTGCGATCGATGAGAGAAAGCTTAGGCTTATAGCCTCATATAACGTCGATGAGGACTGTCTGAGGGATTACAGATACATATCCGTCGATGTGGGTGTTACAGGCATGGCGGTCGTGACAAAACGCATAGAATCGATTCAATCGCCTTCCGATCCGATCCTCTCGAGGATAAAGAGGTTCCCCTTTGCCCATCCGACGAGGATGTTCGTGTCTAGGGTGGCGGTTCCCCTGATCGCCCGTGAGAGGACGGTGGGTGTTTTGACGATAGCCTCGTATGCCCCGAGGAGATGGGAGGAGAACGAGATAAACCTGCTACAGGCCATAGCAAGTCAGATCGCCATAGCGATCGATAACGCCCTCATGTATGAGGACCAACGTAGGGAGCTTGAGGAGAGGCTCACGTTGCATAACATACTTGAAACCCTGGGGGCAACCGACAGGGTGGATGAGCTGGTTGAGTTCACATATGCCGAGCTAAGGAAGCTGATGCCTATAGAAAGCTTCGCACTGCTCAAATCGAACGTGATCCTTAATACGCTTGAACCCGTAGTACAATTCGGCGATACCGTGGATGACGATATAGAGGATATCTTGGACTGCTGGGCCATTAAGAGGAGCAGGGGATTCATCGTCAAGGACTCCAGGGTCGATTTCACCTGTAAGCATTCCAAGAGGCATCTGCGCTCATATGTATGCGTTCCCCTCGTCGCCGGCGGAAAACATCTAGGTGTGATTAAGGTGGGAAATTCCAGGCCGAATTCCTTCTCCGAAAACCACATTAAACTCCTAGCCACCGTCTCAAGTCAGCTGGCCGTTGCGATACAGAGGGCAGAGCTCCTTGAGGAGCTCAAAAGGTTGGCGATAAAGGACCCGCTCACAGACACCTACAATAGGGGCTACTTCGAACGACAGCTGGAGGTGGAGATAGCCAGATCCAGAAGAAGCGGTCAGCCTGTCTCACTGATATACATTGACCTGGACGACTTCAAACAGGTCAACGATCAGTTCGGACACGCCGTCGGGGATAACATCCTCAGGCAGATGGCCAGGCTTTTCATGTCGAACATACGATCTACTGATACGTTGGCTAGGATCGGCGGAGAGGAGTTCGCCATAATCCTCCCTGAGACTCCGAAGGAGGGAGCGGTAACGTTGGCGGAGAAACTCCGCCTGTTGGTGGAGAGATCGAAATTCCTGGGAGATTCCCAGTCCCTGACGATTCATAAGACGGTAAGTGCGGGCGTCGCTACCTATCCGGATGACGCCTTGAGCTCCGATGAGTTGGTGAGAAAGGCCGATGATGCCATGTATTCGGCCAAGGAGCTCGGCAAAAACAGAGTGGTACCAATCCGAGAAAAATCGGAGGTGAACGGATGAGTCTAAACGACACCTGCTCAACCATATGGCCTTGGTCGCCGGATTAGAGGCGATGGGATTGGAGATGTTCGTGCAGCCTGAATATCGAACGCCGATGCTCAACTCCGTCAAAATACCGGACGGGATCGATGATCGAGCCGTTAGAAACGAGCTTCTTAACAGATACAAAATAGAGATCGGCGGCGGATTGGGACCGCTTGCAGGCAAGATATGGCGCATAGGATTGATGGGACACTCTTGCAGGAAGGAGAACGTCCTTCTGCTGCTCGAAGCGCTTGGAGGCATCCTAGGCCGACCGGGCTCAGAGGCGATCGAGGCCGCCTCGAAGGTCTATGAGCAGGGACTCGAGTGAGCTTCTCATCGGTTCCATCCTTCTCACCTGAACTTCGGCTTCATACGCGGCTTTGAGGATGTCGGACGGTGAACTCTCCTCCGGCATCCTCACCCTGAGCTCTTCACCACCCGATATCACAGTTATTCCATAGCGGGATAAAATCCTGCCGAACCGATCCGGGTTCCCCCTAATCCTGATCTGATATATCTCCTTCATCTCCCTCTTCAGCTCATCCATCCTCCTCTGCATGACTAATCTCCCCTGATTAAGTAGGATCACCTCATCGCATACGGCCTCCACATCGGGCAGCAGATGCGTCGAGATGATGGCGTTTATCCCCTTGCTTCCCGTCACGTCTTTGATCAGCTCCAGCATCTCCCTCCTTCCCGATGGGTCCATACCGCCTGTGGGCTCGTCCAGCAACAGCAGATCGGGATCATGTACGATCGCCTGGGCGAATTTGACCCTCTGAAGCATACCGGCCGAATACTCCTCAAGCCTGCGATATCTCTCCTCGCCCAGTCCCACGTAAAACAGCACATCGTGAGCCCTGCTCATCGCCTCCTCCCTTTTCATGCCGCTGAGCTCTCCCATGTAGGAGACGAACTGAACGCCTGTCATTCCTGGAATGAGACAGGGCTCCTCAGGCATGTATCCTATCCTCCGCCGGATCTCCTTTGCCTCGGCGGAGACATCCAGGCCGAATAGCGCGCATCTCCCCTCGTCAGGTTTCAGAAGGCCGAGGAGGGTTTTGATCAGGGTGGATTTCCCCGCTCCGTTAGGGCCCAGCAATCCCACAGCGCCCTCCTCGACCTTCAAGTTGATCCCGTCCAGCGCTATCAGATCGCCGTATCTAACCCTTAAGTTCTG
>CAZHVH010000412.1:0-3538 GCA_964535855.1 uncultured bacterium | reverse complement strand
ACTCAAGGAAAATAAGAGCGAATTCGATTTCTCTATGATTGATTGCGCGGGGCATATATGCCCCGCGCATCGCGCCCTACGCCCTACACTCCTAAATTCCCAGCGCCTCGTTTATCTCCTTCTGGTATCCCTCCAGCTCACACCGTTCGATCTCCTGAAGCGAGACGGGTCTGTTAAACCAGGCCGACTCGAATATGGCCATGCAGATCGCCTGATCTTTGAGCCCCTCCATGACATCGACCTCCGGGACGGTGCCGATTCGGACGGCATCGGCGAAATCCTTGAGCTCTATCGCCACGGTATCGGTTATCCCGGATGGGAAGAACCTCTCCTTCTGCTCATCCGATATGCTCTCCATGAACTCCTTGATCAGAGCGTCGTTATCTATGTGAGTTCCATCGCGCAGCCACAGACCGCCGTTCCAGTCTATACATCCCTCGCTGCCGTAGATCACCCTGTGCCCAAAGCCCCGTCCTGCCGCCGATCCGACCCATGTCCACTGGACGAGGACATCGTTATCGAAGCTTATGAGGGCCATAGAGGCGTCCTCGACGCTCACCCTCCAGGCGCCTTTGCGGTTTTTGGGGTCGCTGTATCGGAAGGGCTCGTACTGTTTCGTGATGGCGTATACCTCTCTGGCATCCGATCCCAGATGGAATCTGAAGAGATCGGCGAAGTGGACGCCCCCGTCCAGGACCCATCCCGCTCCGGCGAGGTGTTTGAAGTTGCGCCATCCCCACTTCCCCAGGTTCTCCCCGACGTCCTGCCAGAAGAACATCCTGGGTTTTCCGATTCTGCCCTGCTGGATCGCCCATCTCCTAGCCCTTTCATGCACGGCGAGCCTGTAATTTTCCGCAACGGCCAACACCTTCTGAGCTCTGATCGATGCATCCAGCATCAGCTTGCACGCCCGCATCGTTATGCCCAGAGGCTTTTCGATTATCACATGTTTTCCGGCCTCAAGACATGGCACGGCTATGGAGTGATGTTCCGAGTGAAGCGTGCAGATGTCCACCGCTTCGATATCGGGGATCTTATCCAGCATGTCATGGAAGTCGGTGAAAATCGCCGGCTTCTTACCCTGGAACTCCTCGGCCTGTTTGGCCCTCTCCTGAGCTCTCTCCTCCACCACATCACACGTGGCGACGATGTCGAAGAGCTTCAGCCCCTCCTTCCAGAGCGTTCTAAAGGCGTTCATATGAGCTCCGGACATGCCACCACAGCCTATCAACGCTATCTTTATCGGTTCCATTAGCTCCTCCTGAGTTTTTCGATCTCTATTGAGCCATTTTCCCCGATGAGGCAGGTAACCTGGGCCTCATCGCTCATGGCCTTAAGTTCCAGCTTATGTGTGCCTCCGATCTCGATCGGCCTTATCGAGATCCTATCGTTCCCGATCCTGAGCGTGGCTGAATAGGCGCGTTCCACCTTTCTGCCGGTCGATCCGGAGTATTCGGCGATGGCCTCCTCTATGGCCCTGGCCAGATCCCCGCGGGCGAGATGGGGCGAAGCGGCGCGGGCTGCCTTCATGACGAGGTCGCTCAGCCTCTCATGCTCCTCGATCTTTCTCCTCATCGCCTCCTCCTGTCCTCTCTTCAGGACGAAAACGGCCATGCCGGAAAGCAGAGCGACGAAGGCCAGCGTCATAAGCAGTATATATCCCTTCATCTCCTCCCCCCTCCTGAGCATCTTCTCCACGTCCTTGGCATGCAGATGAGGATACCACCTGCTATGCCCAAACGCCGTGGGAAGGGGGAGAAGCAGGATAAACGATAGAACCGAGATCGTGAGACACACCGGTCTGATCTTCATGGATCTTGAGTATAGCATGGGGGATAAGGCAAGTCAACCGTTATCAGGGAGTCGGTGGGATGAAGATCCCCGAAAGTTTATATTTCACCCAATTGCCCGATCTATCGAGGAACTCATATCGAACCACACCTATCCCCGGCACGAACCAATATCTGCCGACGGGTTCTTTGGATAGCTCCTCACCGTAGCTGGCCATAAACTCCTCGATCAGATATGCCTCGCGTTTTCCCCCGCCGGGGACCTCGACGGGCTCGCCATAAGAGGTTACCCTCCTCACCAATCTGAACTCGGGGAAGTTCTCCTTGTTGAAAACCTCCCATTCATCCCCAACTCCGAAGGGGAACTTCCAGATAAGCCTTTTGGGGTAGAGCACCTGATGGAACAGGTTGATCCCCAGCTCCGGCAGCTCTATGTCGAACGCCATCTCGTAATAGCCATCGACATCCTTATAGAAATAGGTCCTCTTTATGCTGATAGGGATGTTGAGGAACTGACCGTTACGGGTTAGATATTTGCCGTTTGCCGATAGATAATCGGTGGGTATATCGGAGTCGTTCTCCAGCACTCGACAGGTAAGGCCGTTCACAAGGTAGGTGCCCCTGACCATCAGGTTGAAGGAGGTCTCACCGCCGACGTAGGTCCATTTAGTTCCCTCACCGCTCGGCATATCCACGGCGTAGACCTTATCGCCCTTGCTCAGGGTGTAGGAGGATGGTTTCTCCAGGGTTATAAGTCCGTTATCCCCGCATCCGGTCATCAGGGATATCGAGACGAATAGGATACAGGTTGAAATCATCCATAGTCTCATCCCGTTACCTCTTCATGTTGTCTGGGCGGATTATCCAGGGCCCTGTGGGCTTCCATCACCGTTTTATCTATGTCCCCCTCATCGATCACATTTCGACCGCCGTCTGAGACCTCGAAAAGCAGGAAGAACTCTATGTTACCGGCTGGACCTTTTATGGGCGAGAAGGTGAGCTTTAACGCCCTCAGGCCCCATTTGCGGCATTCTCGCACCAGTCCGGAGAGAACCTCGGCGTGCACCTTCGGGTCTCTTACCACCCCTCCCCGCTGAACCTTCTCCCTGCCGGCTTCGAACTGGGGTTTGACGAGGGCGAGGATCAATCCCCCGCTTCGAACGATCTTCGCTAAAACGGGAAGCACCAGCTTCAGAGAGATGAAGGAGACATCCACGGTCGCCATGTCTATGGTTTTATCGAACATGTCCGGGGAGGCGTATCTTATGTTTATCCTGTCCATCGGTTTCACCCTTTTATCTCCCCTCAGCTTCCAGTCCAACTGTCCGTATCCGACGTCCAGAGCATAGACGAACGCCGCGCCGTGCTGCAGCAGGCAATCGGTGAAACCGCCCGTGGAGGCCCCGACGTCCAGGACTACCGATCCGGTGACATCCAAGTTGAAATCCCTCAACGCCCCCTCCAGCTTCAATCCGCCTCTGCTGACGTATGGGATCTCACGGCGGATCCTGATCCCGACGTCCGATCTGACCCTCTTTCCGGGTTTAGTCTCCGGGGCGTCATCCACCAGCACCTCGCCGGTCATTATCAGCCTTTTCGCCTGTTCCCTGCTGCGCGCCAATCCTCTTTCGACTAAAAGCATATCAAGTCGCTTTTTAGATTCAGACATCGAATATCACCCTCGCGCACCAGATACCATCCCCGATCTGCTTGATCTCGAACTCGTGATATGTGACGTTTTTGATGTG
>CAZHVH010000411.1:0-3544 GCA_964535855.1 uncultured bacterium | reverse complement strand
AGCGTGGAGGTGGTGGAGAAGGATTGGGCACATATCTCGGTGGAATGGAAGGGGGACATGGGCAAATACCTCAGGATCTGGATGGCGCGGACGACGCCAGCGGTTCTGATGCGCACCAACGCGGAGGCGTTGAGTCTGTTCGGCGCCGAAGGAGACCCCAAGCCTCGATTCTGCGCGTTCGAGCACAAGGTAGGGGTGAGAGTAGCTTCCCTTGCCGAAGGGACGGAACTCGATCTCGGCGGGGCCGCGTGGATGCTCGTCTGGTTCGGGGAGGCCTTCACGTCCTCGCGGTTCCCCTCATACATGGCATTTCACGCGGGCGGCGTGAGGGTCACATCATACCCCTATCCGGCCGATTGCCCTCTGCTTTTGCTCTTCCAAAACCCGCCGGTGAGCGTTTCGGCGAAAAACGGACTACAACTCGTTTTCCCATCAGGAGGAGCGGGCTACGTCGTGCTTTTGCCTTTGTTCGGCGACTCCTACCCGCTGGCGAGGCCGATAAGCGAGGATTGGCTCGGGAAGCCGTATCGCATAAGTTGGCGCGTCTTCCCCGCGGAGTTCAAGGGATACTGCTATCCGCCGGACTTCGAGACCTACAGTTGGGAAAGGGAACTTCCGGAGAAGATAATCGAGGCCTGCCGGTGGTGGGCGGACCACCTCTGCGAGTTCCCGGTATCGGTCCGGGAGAGTTACTGTTACGATCCCAAAGGGGACGTCCTCACGGTCGTGGAGCGGTTCGACTTCGTCCGCGTGAGGGAGGGGGGGACGTTCCTCGCCCCACTGCCGCCCCCTTTGGCGCTGGCCTACGGCGAGGACTTCCCCATCGAGTTCGATAAAAAACCTGTGACCACCACCGTCCTCACCGCCCACGGCCCCTTCATGGGCGTGGAAGGCGTCCGCAGTTACAGTTGGCGCCTGCGGGGGCTGAGCCGCTACGCCCTTCCCAGGGAGGAGGTCGCGCCCAAAGGGCGAGCGCCAAGGGAACTTTACGAGGAACTGGAGCGGGAGGTCGGGAAGATCCTCGATGCGGGGGAACTCGCCCCTTGGTATCCCGTGCTCGATGACAACGGCGCCGGATATATGGGATTTTACGATCGTGGCTACAGAGGTCATTTCGTCTTCGGAAACCCCGGCGAGACCATCTACTTCTTGGCCGAGATCTACCCGCTCCTTCGACCCGAGACCAAGCGCGGGGTTCTGGAATACCTGCGTCGCCTCCGCAAGGCCCACCCGCCGGAGGAGGGAGGATTTCTCCTCTTGGGCCAGGGGAGGCCGAGGGAGAGGTGTCGGCCCACGCCCCGATACATCGTCGAGAGGCTAAACAAAAACTTCCTTCAAGCGAACTTCTACCTTGGTCTGGGACTGGTACCGGAGATCAACCTCTACTATCTCGCGCGATATTACGAGTTGACCGGCGACCTGACCGAGTTGCGGGAGAGGTGGCCCAAAATTCGCTCGATCCTTTGGTCTTATCTCCCGGACCTCGACTGGGGCACGATGGGTTTCCTCAGGAGGCCCGTTCCCTGGCAGGGGAGGGAGGGATTAGGTGGGGTGATAGACATAAATCGGCTCTTTGCGGCCCTGGTGGGGGCGATCCGGCTGGCGAGGATGGCGGGCGACAGAGAGGTTGAGGAGTTGGCATGGGGTCTCTTCGGCAGGGCGGCCGTTTTGAGGTTCGCCCTGGGCAAGTATTACCGCTACCTTTATCGGAACGGCCTCCTGCGGTCTCCGCAGGAAAACGACTGGATGCTTAAACTCCTGGCTGGCTCGTGGCATGGATACCTTTACACTGCCCGCTGGAAGGGCCCTGAGAATGACATCCAGCAGGTCTGGCAGATGGATCAATTCGGCGTCAACTTCAGGGAGGATAGGCTCAGAGCCTGGCCGGGGCTCCTCTTCTTCCTCGATGGCGTCCCCGAGTTGGGCCGGTTCGTGGGGGACTTCCTCCGCCAGGAGGCGGAGGCCTTGATGAGGAGGGTGGAGGAAGTCATGCCCGCGTGGTGGACGATCTACTGCCCATGCGAACAGACTTGGGAGACGAACTTCCAACCCCCCAAGGACTCATACCAGCTCTTCATGCTCCTTGCGTGGACCCTTGACGAACGGCCCGAGCGACTGGCTTGGCTCAGGGGTGTCCCATGGCTCGAAAGGGGCGACCTCTTCTACCTACACAAACTGGCCAAGACCATAAAAGCGTTCGAAAGGGGAGGGTAACGGCAATGTTAATGATGGTGGTGGAAATCTTGACGCTTATCGCAACGAACGGGACAGCTCCGGGAATTGACGAGGGCACCCTCCGCCTTGAGGCTCTTGCAGGAAGCGTCGAGCGATACTCCAAGATCGAGTTCGTGATTCATCTTGACAGGCACTACAGGAACCCCTTCGATCCCTCCGAGGTGGACCTGATCCTCGAAATCACAACCCCGAAAGGAGAAAGGCTTGTGCTTCCCGCCTTCCTCTACCAGCACTACGAGCGGAGGATGCTCCAAAGGGGCGGAAGAAGGGAGGAATGGCTCTATCCGGTGGGGAAGCCCGAGTGGCGGGCGAGGTTCTCTCCCTCTGAGGTGGGGACGCTTACGAGCATTACAAGCCACTGAGCGAGTTCGTCAAGGACATCCCGTTCACAAGGGGCGATCTGAGGGAGGCGAGGGCCTCGGCGTCGGATCCGAGGGTGCGCGTGGTGGGGCTCGAGGGCAACGATCGGGCCTACCTCTGGCTCTTCAACGATGAAGCGGCGTGGTATCGGATCTTGGCGGAGGGGAGGTCTCCCCAGCGGGTGGAAGGGGGCGTCGTCAAGGTTACGGGGCTGGCCGATGGGAAGTATCGGGTCGTCTGGTGGGATACGCGGTTTTAAATCATTGAAAACCCCTGCGTACATGGACGGATGAGAAAGCGAAATTTACCTGCAGAAGAAGCCTCTGCACCTGTCTAGAATTTGAGGGCACTTCATTTCAATATGACAAGCCGTCTCATATCCCTGAACCTCCCAGCCCGAAGCTCGTAGAGGTAGATTCCGGATGACACCCTTTCGCCGAACCTATCCCTTCCGTCCCAATAGGCCGCTTTATCCTTTTCGGCGTAGGAACCCGCTCTCATATGACCTAGATTTAGCTCCCTCACCGGTCTGCCGAGCAGATCGTAGATGCGTATCGTCACGTCTGAATCCTCTGAAAGTATAAAGGGGATCCATGTCTCGGGATTGGACGGATTCGGATAGTTTTGCAGAAGCGTTGTCCTCTTGATCTTCCCCAAAAGGGTCAAAAGCTTCCCCTCAGGTTCAACCGAAAACGGCGTATATCCAAGCACATCCTTCGCCGGATAAAGGGCTATTCTTTTATCTTCGGTCCGCATGAACACATAGCGACCATCGGCGCTGAACCAAAGCTGTGTTTGATCCGGTATGGTTTTGACGTATCTTCTTCTATCCACATCATACAGCCTGAGCTCGGTTTTGAACTCTCCGTCCTCGTTCTGGTAAACGCGGACGGCGAGAATTCGTCCGTCGGGGGTGAACTGAACGGGCGTGAAGCGCCTGTTCGCCCCT
>CAZHVH010000410.1:0-3569 GCA_964535855.1 uncultured bacterium | reverse complement strand
AGAGGAAGGCGTTGCAACGATCCATTGTCCCGATCCCAAAGGTATAACGCTTGAGCTGAGACAAATCGAGTAACTGGCAGATCGTCATCACCAATCATAAAGATAAATTCGTCCTCTTATACCACGAGGGCAGATAACATATACGCGATGGCAGATAGCAGATGAGATGTTCAAGCCATGACAAGGAGGTATCGGCGAGATGAGAAGGATGTTATTCATATCGCTTATGCTCTTGACATCGCTGGCCATGTCCCATCCCGATGAACCGAGATGGGAGAAGGTGTTGGATGGCATGAGGGTTGAATGTATAGCTCCAGATCCCTCAAGCCCCGCCGTCTTCGCGGGAACCATAACCAAGGGATTGTACAAAGGTACGGATCATGGGAGGAGATGGAGAAGGACGGACAAGGGAATCCATTCCATGGCATGGATATATTCCATCGCCGTAAACCCAAATGATCCCAAGGTTATCTACGCGGCGACGGAGGGAGGGGTGTACAGGAGCGAGGACGGCGGAGAGAACTGGGGGAAAACCGGTATGAACAACACAGCCTTTACGGTGGCCATCAACCCCAAAAATCCAAACATCGTCTACGCGGGACAATACATGACCGAAAACGGTGGGAGGAAATGGGAGATGATAGGCTTTCTGGTCAAGATGAGCGAACACCCATATCGAATAGTCATAGACCCTAAACGCCCTGAGCTCTTATACGCGGCTATGTTCTCCACACATGGCTTTAAAAGCCCGGATTCGGGGAAGAGGTGGAAGAGGATAATCAACGATAGGGTTTGGTACGTGGCCATCAATACCGTTCATACGAACGTGGTCTACTTTTGTGGTGAGAGAGGGGTCTATAAGAGCGTGAACGGAGGAAGGACCTGGGATCTGAGAAACAGGGGTTTACCTGGGGCAAGTGTAAATTGCCTGCTGGTCGACCCGATAGATCCTCAGGTTGTATATGCGGGGTTGAGGGGGATAGGGGTCTTCAAGAGCGATGACGGTGGGGGGAGCTGGCGTGAGTTGGGAAGGGGATTCTCGGATGTCGGGGTGATCTTCGAGATGACGATTAACCCTTCAGACCCGAATTACCTCTACGTGTGCACGTCCAGCGGGGTGTGGAGATTGAAGTTATCTCCCAGAAAGCCTTATCCTATAGGTAATTTAGGCGAGCTGCTGGCCATCTGGGGGAGCATAAAGCAGAATAGGTGAGGGGATACTGTCAAGGTTTACGGCTAGGTGGGATGAATCTGAAGTATCTTGAGCCCATCAGGTCTATATTAGACGTCTTTCCCGCCTTCCATATAAGCTTGTCCGGTCCGAGGGGGAGAGCGGGCACACCGTTTATGAGGAATTCAATCGTATCGCCTTCCTTAGCTCCCTCGTCCTCGCACTCGAGTTTCAAGATATAATCGTCCCAACCTCTATATCTGCCCCATTTCGTGCATCTTGGGTGTAATCTGCCCCATTTCGTGCACCTAGGCCCTCGGAACCCCCGATAAACGGCCTGATCCTCATGGCACATAAGTTGCTTCATGGGAGATGTGCTCGAATGACATACCGGGACAAAGGGGGTGCGAAGATGAAATACACCTATGTTCTGATCGTTCTGTTCCTCCTTTCAACCGTTTCCTCCTCGGCGCTTGAACCGGTGAGGTATCTGACGAAGGGGTATGTCAAAGATGTGATGTTTTCCCCCGATGGGCGATACATCATGGTCGCCACGACGAACGGCCTCGATCTGATTGACCCTGTCTCTCTGAGATGGGTCGCCAGCCCGATAGAAGGGGTCAAGGTCTCAGCGTTGGATGTCTCCTCCTCCGGGATCCTCCTCACGAAGATCGGCGGCGATCTGGTGTGTTGGAGGATGAAGGGGGAGAAGTTGGAAAAGCTCGCCTCGATTCATCCCGGCCATCGCATATCGAGCTTCGCCATAAGTCATGACGGCAGGCTTATCGCCATCCCGAAGGGAGATGAGCTGTGGATCTGGAGCGTGGAGGAGGGCAAAGCGCTGAAAAAGCTTGAGGATATACGAGGGACGATTATCCGGGAGGTATCACGAGCCGAATCTGTCGGCACCGGCACCCACACCTATACATTTAAGGCTAAGGACGACACCAATGACGTGACGTTCACCCCCGACGACAGATATCTCGTCGTCGCATCCTACCGGAGGGAGGTCGAGCTTTGGGATCTCACGACGGGGAAGATCGTCATGAGGTTCGCCAAAAAGGGATTATACGATTGGCAGCATCGGCTCGCTGTGAGCGACGACGGGAGGATGCTCGCTGCGATGTCGAAGGTGGATCGTCAGGTGAACATATGGGATCTGAAAACGGGCAGGCTGATCGACTCCCTCCGCTGCTACAAGGGCACAGGCATGTATCGGATCTCACGCGATAGATCCATCGCTTTCACCCACGATGGAAGGCTGCTTACGATCCTTGGGGGCAGGCAGAACTCGATCGCCATCTGGAGTCCGGACGGGAGGATATCCTTCATACCGTCGCCTGATTTCCTCGAAGCGGATCAGATAGCCGTCAGCCCCGACAACGACAAGGTGCTCCTTCTCTTCATGGGCGATATATCCGTATGGAGCCTGAGGGAGGGCAAGTTGATCGGAAGGATCGAGGATTATTCTCTGGGCGAGCACAACCTCATCCGCAATGGAAGATATCTGATCTCCTCATATAACAGGTTGATTATCAGGGATGTGGAAACCGGAAGGGTGATACGTCGAATTCATCTCATGGGCGACCCTCCATATTCCGTCGTGATCTCACCCGATGGCAGATATGCCTACGCCATCCTTGGAGACAGAATGAAAAAGGTGGATCTGGAAAAGGGCGTCGTCTCCGAATTGAAGACCGGCATGCTACATTACATCCCGCCTTTCCCACCTCCTATCAGTCCTGGTGGGAACGAGATTATCATGTTCGGTTGGCGATCCTTCACACCACTCAGGATTTGTAGATTGGGAGGGGTGAAGAGGTACAGGGCGATCCGCGGCACCTTCGACTGGATCAGATGTGGGGGATTCTCCGAGGATGGGAGATATTTCGTCCTCATCGCCAAGGATAAACGGTTGAGGGGGATAGGGATCGAGGTGTTCAAAAGAAGCGGTGTGGGAAGCTACAGAAGGGTTAATCGCCTTCCGAGCCATGAACATGGGAAGGGGGTTGTAAACTTCGTAGCGATCAGATACGGCCTTATGGCCATAGCCACATATCCGGTTGCGGAGGGGAAGATAACGTTATGGAGGTTTCCACAGCTCCGATTGATCGAGAGGATCCCAGGCGGAGGGCCGGTGAGGTTCAGCCCCGACGGAGCACATCTGTTCTTCATAAGTAGAGATGGGGAACTTGTGATATGGAGCTTGAGGGATAGGAAAGCGGTGGCAAGCGTTCCGAGTTGCTTGAGCTTTGACCTGAGCGTCGACGGTCAAACGATCTCGATCGTGGATGAAAAGGGCAGGATATCCATATGGAGGACGGGGGATCTGATAGATCCAGCTCCGACGCCTCACGTTCAAGGCAAAACGGCTGAGCTCCTTCAGAACTTCCCCAAC
>CAZHVH010000409.1:0-3572 GCA_964535855.1 uncultured bacterium | reverse complement strand
GAGGAGATTAAGAGGAACGCCGGCACACAGTTCGATCCGAAAATAGTTGAGATCTTTCTTAAGCTTTGTGATAAGGGGTATATTCATAGATCCTCTTAACCCTCTCCCCTATCCCCGAGAGGATATCATAGGGGATAGTGCAGGCGAGCTTCGCGAGGTAGACGGGTGATATCTCCCTATCACCATCCCTGCCGATCAGAACCGCCTCGTCGCCCACCCTCACATTCGATATATCCGTCACGTCACACATCAGCGTGTCCATACAGATCCGCCCGACGACGGGCGCCTCCTCGCCTTTGATCAGAACCTTGCCGCAGTTGGACAGATGCCATCTGTATCCATCTCCATATCCGACCCGCAGCGTCGCTATCAGGGACGATCGTAAGGTCTTATAGGCGCGACCGTATCCCACCGGCTGATACGCCCCAACCCGTTTCAAACTTATCACCCTCGTCTTCCATGTCAGCGCCGGCCTCAGATCAAGCCTACCTTCCAGATGAGGGCTCGGCGGGACGCCGTATAACATCAACCCGGGTCTCACGGCCGTGAAGTTCATCTTCGGGAAGGCCATTATGGCGGCGCTGTTGGCCGCGTGGACGATCGGCGGGCATATCCCCCGCCCCCTCAACCCATCCAATACCTCCTGAAACCTGTTAAGCTGTATGAGAGTGAACTCCGGATCGGGATCGTCGGCGGATGAGAAATGGGTGAATATCCCCTCCATCTCTATGTTTTGCATCTCCGATAGCCTAAAGGCCATACCGATCGCATCCGAGTACCACACGCCCGTGCGCACCATGCCGGTATCGACCTTCAGGTGGACCTTAACCCTCGTCCCCCTATCCCTGGCACACCGCGACAGCTCCCTGGTGAGGTTCAGATCATCGACCGATTGGGTTATGCTGTAATCCACCACGGGCTCGACCTCATCGGGGAGAACGGGGTAGAGGTTGAGTATCGGGGCCCTTATGCCCGCCTCCCTCAGCCTCACCGCCTCCTCCAATCTGGCGACGGCGAGCATATCGGCTTTATCCTGCAGATATCGCGCTACGGGGATGAGCCCATGGCCGTAGGCATTGGCTTTGACCACGGCTATGACCTTTGCCCCGCCGGTTATCGATCGTACCAGCTCCAGATTTCGCCCGATGTTCGCCAGGTTCACCTCGACCCAACATCCATCCATCACAGCACCTCACCTCTGACGTTATCGATGACGGCATCGGCGAGCATCCATCCCTTCTCCATTCGGTTGGCCGGTTTGATGATGAAGTGGAACTCATATATCCCAGGCCCCTTCATCCGTCCCGTCAGGTCCACCTCACCCCTCTCATCGCCCGGCATAAGCCCGACGGCCTTTGACACGAGCCTTTGCCCATCCATCTCTATGGTCAGAAACACAGCCGACTGATCGTTCACCTGGGCGAGCTCATATCTCAGCCGCGGCGCTCCGAGGAGCTCATCGATCCTGACCCTGAAGCTCAGCATGCCCTCAAGTCGATCGGCGGGCCAGTAAAGTCCGGAGGCGAGCTTCAACGATGGGCTGGGGATCACGGTGATCGTTATGCTTTTTTTATCGACGGCGGTTTCGCCCTCTACCAGAAGGGATATCTCATACCGCCCCGGCCGATGAGGTGCTATGTAGAGGGCCTTATCGTCCAACGATTTGATCTCCCCCCCGTTTGCGCTCCATCTGTAGCTGAGGGATGAGCCGCCTTCATGCTCTATGACCGCTGATATGGAGATGACATCGCCGGGATAGACCTCACTCCGCTCGGGGCGAATCTCAAGGATGGATAAAACTTCCTGTGGCGGGGAGAAGAGGGCATCCTCTCCACATCCCACCACCCCCGCCATGATGATTAAAGCGATTATCCCCGTGCGGACCTCTATCTTCATTCACCCCTGTATGGAACTGAGAACTTCTTCTCTATCACCTCGCGGAATACGGGTCCGGAGTTATAGGCACAGAAGGGATACATCTTCCCGTCCGGCGCCACGTAGTGGATGACGCACCTTCTAACCCTTTCGACGTCGTAATTATAGGCGTCCATGAAGTGCATGCCGCCGATCATGATGCTTCTGTAGCTGTGTTTGCCGACCTCGTTCGGATCGCGATCGTACTTGTTGCTGGTCAGCTCGTCTATCGTGGCGAGGAACTTCACGAAGGTAAGCCCCTTGGGGGCTTTCTCCTTCTTAAAGTATTTACGCAGCACATTCAGTGCCCGAACACCTGAGAGCAGCTTGAAGTTGAACCTGGAGTTGGCTATCTTATCCGCCAGTCGATCCATCTCCGTTAACAGCCCCTTCAGGTCGATGAAATCGGTCACCTGAACGGCATTGCCCTCATCGTCCACGAAGAGATACGTCGCCAGCGAGCAGATCGGGTGACAGGAGTACATCGTCACCTCGTGACCTGCTATGGCGGCCATAACCCTGGAGATCGGCGTCGCCGCACAGAGCGGAACCCAATCCTTCGCCTTGATGAACCCCGTCTGTTCCTCTATCCTCTTCGCAAGGTCAGGCAGCGTGAAGCGTAGCTTGGCCCGTTCCTCCCTGTCTATCCTGCCCGTAAAAGCCACCGGCTGAAAGCTTATGCCGCTTATGACATCGGCGTTCTCGATGGCGAACCGGACCATGTCGCCGAGCTTGTCGTCGTTGATCGTATTGACGACCGTCGGAACTAAAACCACCTTCATGCCCGTTTTACGGGCGTTTTCGATAACCTTTAGCTTAGTCTCTAGTAATCTCCTCCCTCTCGTTTTGATATACACGTCATCGTCGAGGCCGTCGAACTGCAGATACAGGGAGTGCAGCCCGGCCTCTCTCGATTTCTGAGCGAACTCCAGATCGGCCAGCTTTATCCCGTTTGTGGCTACCTGGACGGCCGAAAAGCCCATATCCCTGGCCGTCTCCAGTATTCTGAGGAAATCGGGATGTATCGTCGGCTCGCCCCCTGAAAACTGAACACACGCCACAGGAACCGGTTTTCTCTCCCTGAGCACCCTCATCATCTCGACGATCTGCTCGTAGGAGGGCTCATACAAATACCCGGTGACGGCGGCGTTGGCGAAGCAGATGGGGCATCTGAGGTTACACCTGTTCGTCAGGTCGATGTTAGCCAGAGCGGTGTTGCTGGTGTGAAGGCTGCATATCCCGCAGCTTAAAGGACACGCCCCCGGACTCGTCACCTGAGGGTTGGAAAACCCCCTTCCATCCCCGAAGAACCAATTCTTCACGTTGAGGTAGAACTCGACATCGGACCAGACCACGTCCTTGAACTTTCCGTGCTCAGGGCATTCCTTCTCCATCATCACCTTCCCGTCCTCCTCGAACACCAGAGCGGGCAGTAGCCTCTTGCACTCGGGACATATTGACACGGTGTGCTTGGGCAGATCAAACTGTGGCGGCGTGATCTTAGCTCCTGAATGGGTGGTCTCAGGTTGGTGGATCACGTGAGGCGGTACCTTCCGTTCCTGAGCTTCAACGCCTTTGACAGTGCTTTCCATCGCCCTTCTCCTTATAAATCAGGATTCGGAAGTTTCCCTGTGATTAATGTTAACATCAGTTTAAGC
>CAZHVH010000408.1:0-3575 GCA_964535855.1 uncultured bacterium | reverse complement strand
CGATCTATGGTAGAATGATATCCTGAAAAACATCAAGATAAGGAGAATGAGATGGAAAGGATAAAAACCCTCGTCTTCGCCGGGGGACAGATACACGATTTTAAGGGATGTGGCAAGGCTATAAGGGAGATCCTTTCTGAGAGAGAGGAGTTTGAGATCACCTACATCGAGGAGGATCTCGACGTCCTGAAAGCGCTAGATCCGTACGATCTGATCGTCTTCTACTACACTGTGGGGACGATAACCGATGCGCAGAAGAACGGCCTGCTCAATTGGGTGGCATCCGGTAAGGGATATGTCGGGATACACTCCGCGGCCGACTCCTTCAGGGAATGCCCTGAGTATCGGGCGATGGTCGGAGGACATTTCGTCACACATCCCCGATACAGACAGTATCAGGTAAGCGTCGTCGATCCTGAACATCCTATAACAAAGGGACTGGACGAGTTCATGGTCACCGATGAGCAGTATATCCTGGATTATGACCCGCGCGTGAACGTGCTGTGTACGGCGCTCTATAGGGGTAAGGCGATGCCGGTCGCCTGGACGAAGTCATGGGGCAAGGGAAGGGTCTTTTATCTGGCATTGGGACATGATCCGAAGGCGTGTCAACATGAGATGTTCAAGCTGCTTCTACAGAGGGGAGCTCTCTGGGCGGGCACGCCTTCCGAATAGATGGATCTCATCGCTCCTGATCCTTCTCGTCCTCGCTCTCCTCAGCGGATGTCTCGGTCGATACCGCGTGCTTGGACCGGTTGAGACTGTGGAGATCCTATCCAAGGATTCCCTGAGGAGCATCAGGGTAAAGGCTAAGATAGATACTGGCGCTTATTCCAGCTCCATAGATGAGAGGTTGGCCCTCAAGCTCGGGTTCAGAAATGCCATCGAGTATTACAAAAGCTTTGGGCTGAGGAGAACCCTGACAAAGCAGGAGGTCAGAGAGCTGAGGGCGAGAGGGATCAAGGAGAAATTGGCGAAGCATCCGGATATCATCGAGGCGGTCTTCGTCTACAGCTCAAACGGCACGGCGCTCAGGATAAAAGTGCCGCTGACGTTCTATCTAGCGGGCGTTAGGATCAAATCGGCCGTCACAATCGCCGACAGGAGCAGTCTGAAATATCCGATGATAATAGGCAGAAGGGATCTAAAGGGATTCCTGATAGATCCGACCAAAAATGACAACAAATGACCATCTCTGGATAGACCTGATAGCTATATGAGCGGAATTAAAACTCATATCTCGTCCACTCGATCGGATCGACGAAAATCCCATCTACCTCCATACCCCAGTGCAGGTGAGGTCCCGACGCACGGCCCGTCGATCCGACCAACCCTATCGTCTGTCCCTTCTTCACCTTATCGCCCTGTTTGACGAGGATCTTCCGGAGGTGGTAGTAGTGGGATCTGACTCCGAGGCCGTGATCTATTATGATGGCGTTGCCGCGTATGTTTAGCCGATTGGCGAACAACACCACGCCTGAATTGGCCGCTTTGACAGGGGTTCCCGCCCTCGCTACGATATCCACGCCCATATGCCTGGATCTGGCAAGTCCATTGTTGTAAACTCTGAATTTGCCAAAATTTGAGCTTATCGGGCCCCGCACCGGCATGATGAACCTCCCGCTCCATAGCTTCTCTCGGCTCCCCTCCATCTTCCTCATCCTGCTGAGCTTCAGATCGTCCTCCTCGGCGAGGCTACGATCGGTCAGAAGTCTGAGTTTACCTTTAGGCAGATTCACCACGCCTATCTCGAACGAGGATCCTCTCACCTCGAAATCGGCCTTTTTGTACGACCGGTTTCCGGCCGGATCGACGAAGGAGATAAAAAGGCTCGATTTGCCCACCCGCGCCTCGGTGCTCAGCCCCAGGATAGCCTCATACCGGTATCCCTCTCCCTCGGATTTAACCCGATACAGTTGAAGGGATGACCTTCTGAAGACGTTAGGATCGATCACGGAGTAGTCCGATAGCGCTTGCTCGTTCACTGCGACGTAGACCGCCAGCGTTCCGCCCTGCTTCGGTTTTCTCGGTTTTAGAGAGACGGTGACGTCGGGGGGCGTATGATCTATGATGAAGCTGAGCTCCCGTTGAGCGCTGTTCTTCCATATCGAGGCATCCTTTGCCTCGACAACGAGCTTATATCCTCCCTCGGGGACGAATTGAATGTTGAAGCCCAGGTCCTTATCGATCTCCCTTTTGCGTCCCTTACCAGCGAACACCACCTGTTTGAAACCTCTCTCACTCTCAATCCTAACGGTGACCTCCTTCACCCCAGCCTTAAGATCTACGATCCTCATGTGGCCGTTCAGCTTGAAGCTGAAGGAGTTGGAGCTAAGGCTTACATCTATCAAGGGCGGCTGACGGTCGGAGTAGAAGGGATAGAACAGCACAGCAAGGGCGGCTATCAGGATCAATGTCGGGGTTATGACCAGAAGTTTTCTCCACCGCATCATCCTACTCCCGGTATGATTCTCTTCGCGTTCTCGTGATAAACCTTCGACAGCACTTCGTCGGGAAGGTATATGCCGTAGATCATCCACCTGCCCTGTCTCGGTATATCGGTCAGACTGTAGTTGAAGTACTCGTCATCCGTCTCGAGGAACCTGAAATAAACCCTATACCACTCTGGAAGCGGGTATACGTCGATGCCGAAGAGTATCCTATCGCTGTAGCGGACGAAGAATTTCCTAGCCGTATAGGGTTGTCTGCCGAGCTCGCCTATCCTCTCGGAGATGTCCACGTACAGGTTGGGGCACTCCTCCAGGAGCTGCCCAACCCATTTGAGGTTTTCGGCATAGCTGGCGACATGGGCGCTTATGAAGGTGGTTTGGGGATTGGATTTGAGGAGATTGACCTGTTGTTCCATAAGCTCCATGAAGGAGGGATAATCCCTGTCGTAGAAGTGCCAGTTCGGATGCTTGACCAGTTCCTCCCATCGTTCATTGAATCTGTCGAGGGGATCGAAGAAGGCTACCGGATCGGCTATGTGATAGAGCACGGGCACCTTCAGCTCGGCGGCTTTCTGCCAGAGCGGTTTTAACCTCTCGTCATCGGCCCGTAACAGTTTTCCGTCCTTATCCCTCACGCCCAGCCCCAGATTTTTGAAGATCTTCAGCCCTTGAGCGCCTGCTCTGACGCTCTCCTCAAGCTGTTCTGCCAGTCTCTCGCCGAAATCCGGCTCGCCGATGACACTCCAGTCGAGGTTGGCGAAGACGGCGAACCTATCCGGATATTTCGACCTGTACCGATCGATGTTCTCCTTCAGGGTGTCGCCCCAACCTCCGCTTAAGTTGACGATCAATTTCACGTTACAGGCGTCCATATCGTCCACAAGCTTCTCCACATCCCTGACGGCCCATTCCTTGCCCCGTCTGCCTATGTGGTTATGGACATCGATGACGGGGAATTTCGCCCTCTGAGGGGTATGCTCCTCGAGGACCAGCTTCGGTTTGGGCACATATTCGGTTAAAAGGATCGGTTTTATCTGATTTCTTCTCATCTCTCTCCCTCGCTTCCGTTTTAGGAAAGTTATTGGGTTCGTTGGGTTATCGGGTATAAGATTCGCTCATATTATC
>CAZHVH010000407.1:0-3576 GCA_964535855.1 uncultured bacterium | reverse complement strand
CCCCTAATCCGATCCTCTCGACGATCCGGTATTTCAGGGACGAATACGAGGCGCACATAAAGGATGGAAAGTGTCCGGCCGCCGTATGTGTGAGCTTGATAACCTTCCGGATCGATCCCGAAAAGTGCACCGGATGTACCGCCTGTGCCAGGGCCTGCCCACAGGACGCCATATCGGGTGAGAGAAAACAGCCTCACGTGATAGATCAGAGCAAATGCGTTAAATGCGGTATCTGTTACGATACATGTAGGTTCGATGCCATCATCAAAGAGTGATCTGAGGGAAGAAAGCCGTCTGATCGGCATGGTCAATGAAAGCTATTAAAACGGAGGAAGGTTAAATGGGCAAGGTTAATTTGACGATAGACGGGCGAAAGTCTACAACGGCGGAAATTGTCGCCCTAATTGTGAACCATAAATATAGATGAAAGCTAAGGTTAAGCCGATCGTTTTCTCTAAACATTCTCAAGTGCAGATGTCTCTTCGAGGAGCCACTGAACAGGAAGTCGTAGAAGTCATCTTGAAAGGGCAATGGCTGCCAGCAAAATATGGCCGTTTTTGCTCCAAAAGGAGGTTTCATTTCAATAAACCATCGCCGATAACGGGTGTGATTTACCGCTTTAAGGATGTCGAGGCTATTTTCAAGGAGGAGGAAGACCAAATCGTTGTGATCACTGTGAAAGTTTACTATTCCAACGAGGAGGGAGTAACATGAGGGTGTTTTACGATGCCCAAGTGGATGCTCTATACGTTGAGTTTCGCCCTCTGCCCCCTGGGAAGGCTGAGGCGCGAGAGATAAGCGAGGATGTGATAGCTAATTACGGCCCCAATGGCAAGCTGGCGGGGCTGGAGATTTTAAACGCTAGCTCAGTTTTAGGAGACAATACTGATAAAGTTGTCTTGGAGATCTTCCCTTCCCTGAGGGCGAAAAGGGAAACAGTTTAAGCGACTAAGCAGCTGGAGGTTGAACGATGGGAAAGGTCAGTTTAATGATCGATGGACGAAAGGTCACGGTCGAGGAGGGGATGACGATACTGGAGGCCGCTAAATCGATCGGCATAGAGATACCACATCTCTGTTACATGGAGGGCCTTCCACCCACAGGAGCATGTAGGCTCTGTGTGGTCGAGGTTGAGGGCGCTAAAACCCTCGTCCCCTCATGCTCATATCCCGTCTCGGAGGGGATGGTCGTATGGACGAACACCGAGAGGGTCCGGAAAGCCAGGAGATTGGTCATCGAGCTTCTTATATCCGACCATCCGCTTGACTGCATGACATGCGAGAAAAGCGGCTCCTGCCTGTTGGAGAAATACGCTTATGAGCTGGGCGTCTCGAAGAGCAGGTTCGACGGCGAGAGACACTCCTATCCCATAGACGATACAAATCCCTTCTTCGAAAGGGATTACTCCAAATGCGTCCTCTGCGGCAGATGCGTCACGGCCTGTCAGGAGGTGCAGTATCAGGGCGTGATAGATTTCATCTACAGGGGATTCAGGACGAAGATAGGGGCTGAATTCGATAAACCCCTGGGAGAAACGGACTGCGTCTCATGTGGCAACTGCGTCCTCGTCTGCCCCGTCGGAGCTCTGATCGAAAAAGGGAGAAAGAGAATGGGAAGAGAGTGGGAGCTCGAAAAGATCGAGACCACATGTCCTTACTGCGGATGCGGATGCAGTCTCACGATTCACGTCAAGGACAATAGGATTGTTAAGGTTACCTCCAGATCGGAGGGAACTGTAAACCAGGGATGGCTTTGCGTCAAGGGGAAGTTCGGGTTTGAGTTCACACATCATCCCGACAGGCTCACGAAACCGCTGATCAAGGAGAACGGAAGGTTCAGAGAGGCGAGCTGGAATGAAGCCCTCTCGCTTGTGGCGAAGAAGCTGGGCGAGTTCAAAGAGAAATATGGTCCAGATAGCATCGCCGGACTCTCATCGGCCAAATGCACCAACGAGGAGAACTACCTCTTCCAGAAGTTCATGCGAGCCGTGGTGGGAACGAATAACGTCGATCACTGCGCGAGGCTCTGTCACGCCTCGACCGTCGCGGGTCTGGCGAGGGCCTTCGGTAGCGGTGCGATGACCAACTCCATCGACGAGATCGCCGATGCCGAGTGCATCCTCGTGACCGGCTCCAATACGACTGAGAACCATCCCATAATCGCCCTTCGGATCAAAGAGGCCGTGATGAAAAACGGCGCCAAGCTCATCGTGGCCGATCCCAGAAAGATAGAACTTGTCTCCTTCGCAACGCTATGGCTCAGGCAGAGACCCGGAACCGATGTGGCGCTCTTCAACGGGATGATGAACGTCATCATCTCCGAGGAGCTACACAATGAGGAGTTCATCGAAGCACGAACGGAGGGATTTGAGCTCTTCAGGGACTTCATCAAGGACTATACCCCTGAGGCGGTCGAGAGGATAACCGGGGTGCCGGCCGAGAGGATAATCGAGGCGGCAAGGATCTACGCTAAAGCTCGAAAAAGCTCCATAATCTACAGCATGGGCATAACCCAGCACACCACCGGCACGGATAACGTCCTAGCTTTGGCTAACCTCGCTATGCTCACCGGCAACGTCGGCAGGGAGAGCACGGGCGTCAACCCCTTGAGAGGGCAGAACAACGTCCAGGGAGCCTGTGATCTCGGCGCTTTGCCGAACGTCTTTCCCGGATATCAGAAGGTGGACGACCCCGAGGTGAAGGCTAAGTTCGAAAGGGCATGGGGTGTGGATTTATCACCGGAACCTGGGCTGACCGTCGTCGAGATGATGCACGCCGTTGAGGAGGGGAAGATCAAGGCCATGTACATCATGGGCGAAAATCCGGCCCTTTCCGATCCGAACCTGAACAGGACCAGAAAGGCTCTCCAGAAGCTGGACTTCCTGATCGTTCAGGACATCTTCCTCACCGAGACGGCCGAATATGCCGACGTGGTGCTTCCAGCGGCGTCCGCCTTCGAGAAGGATGGAACCTTCACCAATACGGAGAGAAGGATACAGCGGGTGAGAAAGGCGATCGATCCGCCTGGAGAGGCGATGGAGGACTGGAGGATAATATGCGAGCTGGCGAGGGAAATGGGCTATGAGATGGATTACAACTCGCCGGCTGAGATCATGGCCGAGATCGCACTGCTTACCCCGATCTACGGCGGGATATTCTACGACAGACTCGAAGAAGGTGGCCTACAGTGGCCGTGCACCGATCGAACACACCCGGGGACGAAATTCCTCCACAAGGATAAGTTCTCGAGGGGATTGGGTAAGTTCCACATCACCCCCTTCAGGCCCGCAGACGAGCTTCCCGACGACGAATATCCGCTTCTGTTGACCACCGGGAGGGTGCTCTATCACTGGCATACCAGGACGATGACATCGCGCGTTAAGGGGCTAAACGAGATCTATCCGGAGGGGATTGTGCAGATAAGCTCGGAGGATGCCGAGGAGCTTGGGATCAAAGACGGCCAGCTCGTCAGAGTCAGATCGAGGAGGGGAGAGGTCACAGCGAGAGCTTCCGTTACGGACGTCGTGAGCAAGGGGGTGGTTTTCATGACGTTCCACTTCAGGGAATCGGCCGCTAA
>CAZHVH010000406.1:0-3584 GCA_964535855.1 uncultured bacterium | reverse complement strand
CCCCTGTCCTGAAGGTCACCGTAATCCTGCAATCCTGTTGAACGACCATGTTCCACCCGTTAGCCATCGGCATCAAAGTCGCCTGAGCGGGAAGCTCCATCGAAAGCACCTCTGAGGCGTTTAACACAGTTATGGCGTTTCCGGAGATCATTGACTCCTCGGGGTTCTGATACATATCAATCCCTCCAAATCAGTTCTCTCAATGAGATTTTACCATATTTTCGGCTGAGGGTGAAGGGGCATATTCAAGGATAGCATATGCCTGGCTCAATTCGACTTGACATCTCCCCTGATCTCAGTATAATTATCGAAGACTTTAATAAGGAGGATATCATGCGCTGTATATCGGTGGCCGTAGCAGTTATGACGGCTGTGATGTTAGCAGGGGCTGTTTCAGCCTACGACTGGAAGGTCGCCTATATCGGCGGACCTGACAGCGAACAGGGCCCTTATGAAGGGGGAACGGTTGATTTCCTGGGACCTGACGCCTTCGTCATCACGGCAAAAGGCGGTGACATCTGGGGTAATAAGCTGGGGTGTACCCTCGTGTATCTCGATGGAGTGGTGGGGGATTTCACGATCGAGTATACCATAGAGGAACACACCGCCGATCCGCCTACGACTTGGAGCAAATGCGGAGCGATGGTCGCTCAGGATATCGAGCCGGACACGCCATATGTGTTTTTAGCTTCGATGCCCAGCAACGACCCCACTGCCCTCAACGATAAAGGATGTAAGATCATCTCACGTCCTGAGCGAGGCGGCGATGCCGGGCCTGGAAGCGATGGTTTCGCCCCTCTGAAATGGCCGGTAACTTACAAATTGGTCCGTGAGGGCGATTTATTCACCGCCTCCGTCTCATTTGATAGGGGAGCAACATGGCAATCCATCGCCGCTCCTGAACACGACAAAACGGATAACCAGACCGTTGCGTTCAAAGACCCTGTAATATTGGGAATTGCGATCAACGGGCACAATAACGGTCAATCGACGGGAAAAGCCAAGGTTACTAACATCAAGATTATAGGCGGTGGGGTCACATCCGTCGAGCCCACTGAAAAGCTAAGTACAACATGGGCGAGGATAAAACTCTAACTTTCCATAGCGATGTGGGTGATCTGCACCCACATCGCTAAACGAGAAAGGAGTGGAAACGATGCGTTATTCGTTAGCAATTATCCTTATAGCGATGATAGTTGCATCTGCATGGGCCTATAGTCAGAAAGACTGGAAGGTCGCTTATATCGGTGGTCCAGATAGCGAACAAGGTCCATATCGAGGAGGAGATGTTAAGTTTCTGAAAAACGGTTTCATCATCAGCGCAACGGGTGGAGATATCTGGAGCAACAAGTTAGGATGCACTCTGGTGTATCTCGATGGAGTGGTGGGGGATTTCACGATCGAGTATACCATAGAGGAACACACCACCGATCCGCCCACGACTTGGAGCAAATGCGGCGCCATGGTCGCACAGGATATCGAGCCAGACACGCCTTACGTGTTCCTCCAATCAACTTGCAGTAATGATCCCACCGCCGTCAACGATAAGGGAACCAAGCTTATCAGTCGCCCCCAACGGGGAGGTGATGCCGGACCGAGCAGCAACGGGTGGACCCCGCTGAAATGGCCTGTGACTTACAAGCTGGTTCGTGAGAAAGACCTGTTCACGGCGTCAGTTTCCTTTGACGGAGGCAAGACATACCAGTCGATTGCGGACCCCGCGGATGGTAAGGAGGACCACGTTATACTTGAGCTGAAAGACCCCGTTATTCTGGGTATCGCCATCAACGGGCATAACAACGGTCAGACGACAGGTACGGCAACGGTTACTAATATTAAAATCAACGGCGAGGACGCCTTCGCCGTCGGGCCTACCAGCAAATTGGCCACAACGTGGGCGATGCTAAAGCGTTGAAGATACAGCTTTCCCTATCAGTTTACGAACATGCCGCCCGCTTCGTCAACAGGAGCCCGTGGGAGGTCTCCCGCGATGCGAGTCTCATCTGGCGGGCCCATCGTGAGGCTTATAGGCTATACAGACATTTCCCCGTGGTGATAGGCATTGATATCTATAACCTGGAGGCGGAGGCTTATGGATGTGAGGTTCGAAACCCCGGTGGGAACGGTATTCCCGCTATCGAGGAACCTCTTTTCTCCTCCATAGATGAGGCGCTGAGTAGAATAAAGCCGTTTAACCCCAGAACCGATGGGAGGATCCCAGTTGTGATCCAAGCGGGCGAGAGGATAAAGGATGAATTTCCGGAAGCGGACGTCCGCATTCCGGTCAGCGGCCCTTTCTCTGTGGCGCAGAATCTGTTGGGGTTAGATCAACTGCTGGTTGAGGTGATCGCACATCCGGATAAGGTCAGGGAATTCCTTCACAGGCTGGTGGATAATCAGATAATTTTCTGCCAAGCCGTAGTGGATGCTGGGCTTGACGTGGCCTTTTTCGAGTCGGCCGCCGCTCCTCCCCTGCTTTCGCCAAATCACTTTCGTCAGATCGAGCTCCCTCCGCTTAAGAGGGCAATTCACGAGGTGAGTAGGATAGTCAGCCATCCAGTTCCATGTATTATCGGCGGAGATACCGAGCCTATTATCCCGGAGATGTTGGAGACCGGAACCGACTTCCTGATCTGCCCGTCGGAAACGAATAGGAAAGCCTTTCTGGCCAAGATGAGGGAATACCCCGACGTAAAGGTAAGGGTGAATCTGGACCCCAGGATTTACACCTACGGCACGAAGGAGGAAATACTCGCTGAGGTAGATGAGGTGATAGAGCTCGCGGCGGATAGGCCGAACATCCTGCTGGGGACAGGGGCTATACCTTACGAGACGCCGCCTGAGAACATTCTCCTCATAAGAGATTATGTGAACCAATGACGTCCATTTCACCTGTTCGCTTTCCACGGCGGGAATCTGACAGCGGTAGGCGGTCGGCGCTGTTATGCCTCATCTCATCGAGAGCCGCCATGAAAGGGATATCGTGGTTGAAAACAGGCATATGCTTGCCTCTTCCGACGGAGAAATCCCTCTGAGCTAAGGATAGAGGCGATGAACCGACGCGAGTTTCTGAGGAAAATAGGAGGTTTGGCTATGACGACGGTGATGGTCGATCGGACCGCGTCAGGTCGAGGGGAACGCCCACGGCAAAGCCCAGCGACCAGCTCCTCGAGGGCGCATGCAGAGAGGAGACGACCTGTGGAAATCGCGTTGGTCGTAGATGGCAAACCGAACGCGACGATCGTCATCGCGAAGAACCCAACTCCCTCGGCTAACCTGGCAGCGTTGGAGCTCCAATATCATATCGAGAGGATCACCGGCGCCGTTCTGCCCATAAGTACCGATGCGGAGGAAATCACGGGGGTTCGCATTCTCGTCGGCGAAAGCGAATATACCCGAAGACTCGGCATTAACGGCGACGATTTCGGCCCGCAGGAATATCTCATCCAGTTCCGGCCGGATACGATCATCTTGATCGGACGCGACTGGCGGGATACGGAGGAGAATCGGAACGAACTGGGCTATGACACCTACGGCCATTCGCTGTCATCCCTCCGCCATCGCATCGATTATTACAGGGCCAC
>CAZHVH010000405.1:0-3590 GCA_964535855.1 uncultured bacterium | reverse complement strand
TTAAGGAGACCCTATTCGTGGGCAGAAGTAAATATCAACGTATAGCCGTTCTGGATACGGTGAGCTGTGGCAAGCTGCTCCTCCTGGATGGGATGATAATGCTGACGGAGAAGTTCGAGTTCGTTTACCATGATATGCTTGTCCACCCTCCGCTCTTCGTACATCCCTCTCCAAAGAGGGTTTTGATCATCGGCGGAGGCGATGGCGGTGCCATTCGGGAGGTGGTCAGACATGAGGAGATCGAACAGGTGGAGCTGGTGGAGATAGATCCAATGGTCATAGATGTCTGTAAAAGATATATCCCCACCACGGCCTGCCAGTTCGATCATCCGAAGCTGAAGGTCCATATCGAGGATGGCGTCGAGTTTATCAGGCGTGCTCCCGAAGGCACGTATGATGTGATACTGATCGACTCGACCGATCCCGTCCCCGGAGGTCCCGCGGTCGGGCTCTATAACTCCGAGTTCTACACCAATCTCTTCAAAGCCCTAAGCGACGACGGCATAGTAACAGCCCAAGTCGCCTCGCCCTATTTCGACGAGATAGTGCTGCGGGATTACTATCTTATGATCAGTGAGATCTTCCCGATCGCTGAGATATACTTAGCCTTCACACCCGACTATCCGACCGGAATGTGGGCCTTCTCGTTCGCATCGAAGAGATATCACCCCATAGATGATTATGAGCCGGACCGCTATCTGAACTCCGGGATAGAGACCAAATATTACAACGAGGAGATACACAGGGCGGCCTTCGCTCTTCCTACATTCGCCAGGAAGATGTTGCGGAGAAAGGGATGATATTATGTTCCTGCCTGTCAGGCGTGATGAGGAGCTCCCTAAAAGGGAGATACCCCAAAGCAGAGCTCTTAGACCTTACAAACCGGCAGATTACTATTATCGAAGGGGGCTCCTCGCTCTGTACACCAGGAATTATCCCAAATCCATAGCTCTTCTCAAGGATGCCCTCCGCATAGATCCCCATTTCCCCATGGGGCATTACTATCTTGGCGTAGCATACTTTCTGTCGGGAGATCGTGAGTCGGCCATATCGGAATATAAAAAAGCCGTGGAGCTCGATCCTACCAATTACCCCGCTCTGTTCAACCTCGGGATGTTGTATCATATCGAGGGGAGATACGATGAGGCGATCGAGTTTTACAGGCGGGCGATTAAGATCTCTCCCGACTCGGCCGAGGCGTATATCAAGCTTGGAATGGCCTACGCATCGAAGGGGATGAACGACGAAGCCGTCGAGGCATATAAAGAGGCGATAAAGATCAAAATTCTGGAGAAACTGGGCGAACTCTAACCCATCCCTCCCCGAAGCTTTTCGATCACCTCCTCCATATCCTCAGGAATGGGAGCCGAAAAGGTCATACATCTCCCCGTGGCTGGGTGTCTGAAAGCCAAGGTGTGGGCGTGTAGCATCTGCCTGGTGATCCG
The DNA here is from genome assembly GCA_964535855.1 of uncultured bacterium. Taxonomy (GTDB): domain Bacteria; phylum Poribacteria; class WGA-4E; order B28-G17; family B28-G17; genus JAGGXZ01. The sequence goes on along the minus strand of CAZHVH010000405.1, from coordinate 2,145 downwards.
CTCCATCACCTTTCGTATCTCCTCATCAGGTGCCTCCTTGATCGAACGCCTTCTTCCGCCTCCATACAGCGGGTCTCCTACCACCGGATGGCCGATATGGGAGAGGTGGACCCTAATCTGATGGGTTCTCCCGGTCCTGGGACGGGCCTCCACCAGGGCATATCTCCCGAAATCCTCCAGCACCCTCACCTCGGTGATCGCCTCTTTTGGCGAAGCGGAATTGACGGAGAATTTCTTCCTGTCATGTATGCTCCTGCCTATCGGAGCATCTATCACAAAGGATCTATCGCGGGGAACGCCGCAGATAAGAGCCAGATACCTTTTACGAACCTCCCTTCTTCTGAACTGTTCTATGAGATTCCGATGCGCGAGATCGCTTTTAGCGACGACCATAACTCCGGATGTGTCCTTGTCGAGCCGATGGACGATCCCCGGCCGCTCCGTCCCTCCGATGCCCGGCAGATCGGGGAACATCCCCAGAAGGGCGTTGACCAAGGTTCCACTTCTGACCCCCGCGCCGGGATGGACCGCTATCCCCGGGGGTTTGTTCAACACTATCAGGTGATCGTCCTGATAGATCAGATCGAGCTCCATCCTCTCAGGACGCAGATCGAGAGGCTCAGGTGGGGGGATCTCAACCCTTATCCGCTCCCCCGGACGAACCTTATGGCTCGGTTTGGTGGGATGGCCGTCGATCGATACGTGTCCGCTAAGGATCAGTTTTTTGGCGAACTCTCTCGATATACCCTCCCTTTCGCCCAGGAATCTATCCACCCTCAAACCCGATTCGCTCTCGCCCACCGTATACAGTGAGACCTTCATCTCACCCATCTCACCTTGACCCTCGCTGAAGTCATCCCTTTGATTTCGTCGGAGTATGCCTTCATGATCGATCTCGCCAGGGTTTTCGGATCTATGCCGTAATCGGCAAGACCGGCCGTTTTAACAGGGGTATTCTCGGTGGTTATGTTGAGGCCGACGTGAATCAGGGTTGAGACGGGCGAACAGGTGGCGATCGACACGGAGAGCTTCGCGTCGTCCGAAAATATGTCATCACCTTCCCGTCGAAAGAGAAGCGATCCGACCGAACGGTTCAAGATCTCGAGGATTATAGCCATAAGCAACCTCTGTCGAAGGATCGCCCTTTCAAGATCTACGTCGAAGTGCTCGACGATGAAGTGGAGCATCCGTTCGCTTCGTATAGGACTTCTCGCCAGGACGTCCTCCAGATCGACCATCTCATCAAACTCGACGTCACACCTCCCGATAAAGGAGACCATCGCGTCGCCCGGGATTCCGAACCTCTCATATATCCAATGCGATCGAAGCTGCTCGCCGGTATAATCTATCCTCTCCTCGATAAACTTCGTCACCATCTCCTCACCTCAAAAGGATTGTAAAGGACGAGGGTCGAGGGACAAGAGACAAGGGACGAAAAATAAGACCCTCGACCCTGGACCCTAGACCATCTTTCGCCCCTTGACCATCTTAACCTCAACCTAAACCTTAACCTGTTTTTGCATCTCCGCTACACTTAACGATAATATGAGCGTCCCATTAAAATTAATGTGTCAGCACGTAAATCGCGAGGTTGACCGCCATACGTATCGCCTGCTCACGCACCTCAGGGGGATCGTGATGTATCTCCGGGTCCTCCAACCCGTCGCTGATATCGGCGCTGAAGGAGTAGAAGACGACCATTCTCCCGTTATAGAATATGGCATATCCTTGAGCCGGATCGCCGTCATGCTCGTGAATTTTAGGCAATCCTGGAAGGTCGTAGAAACAGTGATAGATCAGATGGTTATCCGGCACGGGAACTAGATCCTCTTCGGGGAAGACCTTTTTCATCTCCCGTCTGAAGCTTTTATCCATGCCGTATGTGTCATCGGCGAAGAGGAAACCGCCATGTGTCAGATACTCCCTCAACGACCGAACCTCATCATCGCTCAGTTTGATGTTGCCGTGTCCGGTCATGAAGATAAGAGGATATCTGTATATTCGCCTGTCAGTGAGGGATAGGACGACCTGATCCTCAGCCGTATCGATTCCCACCCTTTCCCTCAACGCCTTAAGCCAGTTCGGTATCGTGGTTCTGTTAACATACCAATCCCCCCCACCCGAATATTTGATCCTGGCGATCGT
>CAZHVH010000404.1:0-3591 GCA_964535855.1 uncultured bacterium | reverse complement strand
TCTCTTATTTCCCTTGAGTGTAGCGGTTATCACCGATAGGAGACAGGAGGCAGGAAACAGGAGACAGGAATATAGATTTTCCCCTGCCTCCTGCTTCCTGTTTCCTGTCTCCTTCTAACTCTGAGAAATAAGCTCTTCCGGACTTAACGATAATATGAGCGTAAAAATTTGAATTGAATAAGCCGGGCGATCTGTGATACAATAACGGATGATCGGATTGAAAAACGCTCTCTACACGGGGGAGTCACATGAGATGTCCAAACTGCTCTCACGAAAACCCCGATGAAGCTCTTTTCTGCATGAGGTGCGGGACGAGGCTTCAAAAGATCTGTCCCGAATGCGGCACACAACTTCCCCCTGATGCTCTGTTCTGCATGCGATGCGGAACCAAACTCTCTGACCACCCCACAGCCGAGCCGGCGATACCCAAACTGGAGGACATCAAGGATAAACTCTACATCCCCGCCCCACTTGCGGAACGGATGCGAGCTGCCGCTGAGGAGATACAGGGCGAAAACAGGCTCGTCACAGCCCTCTTCGCCGATATCTCCGGGTTCACAGAGCTTTCAAACCGATATCCCCCCGAACGGATCGTGGAGGTGGTCAACGATTGCTTCAAGGTGATAGTGGACACGGTCTTACGATACGAGGGCAGCATCAACCGCTTTATCGGTGATAATGTGCTCGCCTTCTTCGGAGCGCCGATCATGCACGAAAACGATCCCGAACGGGCGATCCTGGCCGCGCTGGAGATGAGGGATAAGGTGAGGGATTTATCCCTGCAGATCTCCATAGGGATAAACAGCGGAGTGATGTATTTCGGTCCAATCGGTACAACTGAGCATCTGGAGATAAGCGCATATGGCCCACAGATCAACCTCGCCAAGCGCCTGGAGGAGGCGGCAGAGCCGGGACAGATACTGGTCGGCCCCGGCACCTACAGGTTTACCAAGAGGGCCTTCATCTTCAACCGGATTCCCGATCTGCATCTCAAAGGCCTGGCTGAGCCTGTCACGGCATATGAGGCGGTCAGGATCAGGGAACATCCGGAGAAGCTCCGCGGTATAGAGGGATTGCGATCCAGGATGATAGGCAGGGAGAGGGAGTTCGGGGAGCTGGCCGAGGTTGCACGGGAGTGGCTATCGGGACAGGGACGGATGGTGAGCATCATAGGGGAGGCAGGGATAGGCAAGTCGAGGTTGGTGATGGAGCTGAAAACATATCTGCGCAGACAAGGGGAAGGAGAGATGTCAAGTCCCCTTGTCCCCCGGTCTCCTTGTCTCCCCCTCATATTGGAGGGTCGCTGCATCTCCATCGGCCAGCCGATAAGCTACTGGCCCTTCATAGATATGTTCCGCACCCTCTTCGAGCTTACGGAGGATGATACCGAAGCCGAAGTTGCCCGAAAGGTGAGAGAGAAGATCACGAAGCTGTTCCCCCATCAGGCTGACGAGATACTGCCGTTTGTGGGACACCTTATGAGCATCCGGTTCGGCGACGAGTTGGATAGGAAGCTGGAGCACTTCAGCGCCGAGCAGATACGTCATCAGACGATGATGAGGTTGCGGGATATCTTCGTGGCGTTGGCCCGTGAGAGGCCGCTGATGTTGATTTTGGAGGATCTGCACTGGAGCGATGACTTGTCGCTGGATCTGCTCTCGCTGTTGATGGATGAGCTGGTGACACATCCCATCCTCCTCGTGTGTGTCTACCGCCCTGAGCGCGATCACCGGTGCTGGCAGCTGAGTTCCCTTGCACAACGAAAATGTTTTGAGAGGTACACCGAGATACACCTTCAGCGGCTCACGCAGCGTCAAAGCCGGGAGCTTGTGAGGAACCTTCTGACGATCGATAACCTTCCCGAGAACGTCAGGGAGATGATCCTGCGCAAGTCGGAGGGCAACCCGTTCTTCATCGAGGAGGTTATCCGGTCTCCGTCCGTCCTGACTGGGTTATACGTGTCTGCCGTCAGCAGGCTGAGCGCATCATGGACGCCGCAAACTCTCAGCTCTACCGCCGCGCCGTCAATTGGCTACGGAAAGCTAAAGCAGCCTATCTCTCCTCAGGCAGAAAAGGCGAGTGGGAGAGTTATCTGGAGGAGCTTTTAACCAAGCATTTCCGTAAATACAAACTCGTGCCTATGCTGAAGGAGTTGGATTGAGAGGAGTTAAACTGGCGTGAAGGAGTGTGGCGTAACTTGTAGAATTCGCCGGAGTTAATAAAATCCGTTTGTTAAAATCCAAGATTGGGGTAAGGCTGATGAGAGTAAGATTTTTATCGCTGTTGATTCTCACGGGATTAGCACTTTCAACCTGCTCTGCCTTCGGCGAAGATGGAGACCTAAGACACGGAACGGAGATACAAGGATAAGGCGAGCCGTTTTGCTTGCCTTGAGCCTTGTGTCTCGGAAAGGAGGATACCGATGCAAAACCCGTTTTCATCTTCAGAACCCGTGACAGAACCCTCACGTTTCTATGGCAGACGGGGGGATATCAGAAGAATATACGCCCGGATCGGTGCGGAACGCCCTCAAAGCGTATCCGTTGTGGGCGAACCGTCAATGGGGAAATCCTCCCTGCTCAACGTCCTGGCCCATCCTGAGACCAAACGCAAAAACCTTCCCGATCCTTCGAGGTCCGTCTTCGCTCTGCTTCACCTGCGTGAGAGGGATGACTGGAGGCCCAATACCTTTTTCCAAGCGCTGACACGTGCCCTCCGATCGGAACACCCCGATCTGCCGGAGGTGTCGGACTACGACCGGTTCCGAGAGGTGATAAGATATCTCGCGTCGGAGGGCTTTTCCATGATAGCCTTCTTCGATGATTTTGACGTCATCACGCAGAGTCCGAATTTTCCTCTGACCTTTTTCTCATTCATGCGTTCGATAGCCAACACCTACAACGTCGCCTACATCACGACATCATCTCAGCCGCTTCAGAGGTTATGCGTATTGAAGGACGTGGAGGAGTCGCCGTTCTTCAACATCTTCACCACCATATCGCTCAAACCGCTGAAAAAGGGAGAAGTTCAACGATGGGTTGTTGAAGAGTCGAGCCGATCTGGGGTGTCGCTTGCCAGAGAGGCGGAGTGGGTATATGATCAGGTGGGGGGATTCCCACTCCTTGTGAGATTGCTCTGTGAACTGCTCCTCGACCGAAAGGCATCCAGGGGAAAAGTGGGAGATTCCGATCTGGATGAGGTAAGCCTGCGGTTTCAGGAGAGGATCAGGGACAGGTTTGAGGCGATATGGGACGGTTTCAGCGATTCGGAACGATCCTTATGCGCTCAGCTCCTCACCTCCGAGGAGATTTCCCGCCAGCAGATGTACATCGCCAGAGATCTCATTCGGAAGGGGTATGTGGTGGAGTCGGAGGGAGGATATCGGTTGTTCGGCAGGACGTTCGAGCAATTCGTGGCAGATAAGGTGGGAGTGGACCTTCGAAAGGGACGCCTTAGTAAGAGGCGAAGATGGTGGAAACTCTGGTGAGGCATGAGGTGTGAAGCTTGTGTGAGGTGAAACCGATGAGGATAAAGCTATTATCACTATTAATTTTCATCGGTCTGAGCCTTCCAACCTGTCCCGCCCTCAGC
>CAZHVH010000403.1:0-3605 GCA_964535855.1 uncultured bacterium | reverse complement strand
TCTCCTTCAGGATCTTCCTTCCTGAGAAGCTGCATCCTGAATCCCTCAAGGGCCGATCCCTCCGTGAACGCCTCTGCCTCGCCGTTTCGCTTGAAAGCACGCTCAGAAACTCCGATCTTCTCAAACGCTGAAGGCTTGACGACCTCCTTCCTCACCTCCGGCGTCACCATCGTCGTCGGAGCGAGCCTCTCCAGCTCCTCCTCGGTGATCACAGGAACCATAACGCATCGGCAATTCACGGATTCCTCAGGCGGCAATCTTGGGTCTCTAGGATACATCGCCTTATGCCCTCCGACAAGGAAGGGCTTATCCCAAGGCACGATCTGACCGTCGGCCCTGGCATGGCTCGGCCTGACTCTCGGATCATGGGCCGAGACCCAGCGTTTCTTTAAACCAGGGACATACTCCGCCGTGCTCTGCATCCTCGCCCAATGCCCTAGAGAATACATCCTCAGAAGTTCCGTCCTGGCCACCGCCTCAGCCCTCTGCATCGGAGTCCGAAAGACTCCTCGATCGATCCTCGCTCCGATCTCCCTCATGATCTTGAACGGAGGATCTCCTCTCAGTATTCCAAGCCTCAGGACCTTGTTGATCCGGTTCCTCAGATCGTCCGTGATGTTCGAGATCAGATCGGCGGAGAACCCCTGGGCGATCTCAAGCACGTCTCTCGGCAGACCGAACATCGGAGCCTTGATCCCCTGAACCTCCAACATCTCGTCGAAATCGTTCGATCCCTGATGATAGAACTCCTCCAACTCCTCGTTCATCGCCCTCTCCAGCCTGGCCGAGTAATCCGCTATCCGATCGTTAACGATGGAGAGGATGGTCCGGAGATGCTCCGCTCGAAATCTCTCCTCCGGAGTTTCCGAGAGCTCCCTCCTGATCTCCCTTTGAAGCTCCTGGAGAAGTGAGAGAAGCCGCTTAATGGCGGAGTTCTCCAGCCTGTCCACTTGCCTGGTGAGCTTGGTCAGCTTCGCCGCATAGACCCGCTTGGAGACCTCAGCCTCTAGCAAGCTTCTCAAGCGAAGGTCGGATTCTGGAATAGAGCTCAATTATTCCCTCCTCCGTCCTCTCGGTTTCCGCCTTCCCACTTTCATCTTCGACCTCAACCTCGAACCCCAGCTCAGTCATGGCCAGCTTGAAGACCCTCTTGGCCGATTCATCCGAGATCCATCCCTCCTGAGAGGCGATCGACAGGCTCTGAACGAGTTTGGAGAGGGTATCGGTCGCATCCTTCATGTCTCTCCTCGAGATCTCCGGCATTTTGATCGTAAAGGAGAGATCTTGATTTGGAGAGAGAGTTCCGGCGATGACGGCTTGATCGATGACGAATCTGAACATGAACTCGAACATCGATCTGACATACCGCTGTTTCGCTTGAAGCCTTCGGAAGGTCGGTTCGCCCATAGCCTGAGCCGTCGCCCTGGTGATGTATTCGCCGGTTCCGAGCCAGTGTTCCGGAACTCCTGAACCCGCTTGAATGATCGCCCTCAGCACCTTCGTATACTGTTCCAAATCCACGCCCGAAAGATCAGGCGAGACCGCCTCCCACTTCGTCCTTTCGTTATGAACCCTAAACGATCCGGGCTTGGGAGGATTCTGCTGAAGCTGAAGGGCCTTCACCCTACACTCATCATCCGTGGCGCCTTCGATCGTGATGTCCCAGATGAATGTGGTGAGGAAGTTCGCCCTCTCAAGGGCTTGGAAGACGAATTGGTCATAAGCATCCAGCCAGTCGGCAAGGGTGAATAGCTCTGAAACCCCTCTCGACGAGTTGGAGACCTTATTGACTTGGAAGAGGAAGACGTCGCCGACCAATCGACCGTAGGTCTCCGAGAAGGGATCATCGTCCGTCCGAATCACTTTCAACGTTCCCTCTCGGTTCTTGAGTTTGATCGCCTTCGCTATTTCCGGGTTATCATCATCCAAGATGATCTTCTCGACGTTGAGAGGATCGATATAGCCGAGGCGAACGTGACCGTTGGCCTCATTCACAAACGCCTGATATATCTGCTCGCCGAACAGGAAGAGCTCGGAGATCCGCTGAAACTGTTTTAACTCCCAGGAGTTATGAGGATCATTCCAGAAATTCCTCAGAGTCTCCTCTACGGAAGTTTCCGAAGCGGAGAACTGTATACCCGGACCGATCACGAAATCCTGAATCACCTCGATGATTCGCTTCGCAATCGGGTTATGCCTGTAAAGCCAGAAAGCGACCTTGAGCTGCTTTTCATGGGTCACCTGAGGGAGATCCCTCTGATAGACCGAAAGTGACCTCCAGCCCGAGTCATCTTCAGCTTCCCTTATCACCCGCTCGGCAGCGATTTTGTTGATTTCCGAGGAGAAAAACCTCCTCGCAATCGCCTCTTTTAATCTCATAGAAGCTCCCTCCCGAATAATCTGGACCCTCTGCCGAATCCGCCGACACCACTTAAAGGCCGACGGATTTCCGGCTCGGGCTCCACGACGAACTCCTCTATTGAACCTCTCTCATAGGAAACCACGGCATACCGGAGTGCATCCATGGCATGGTCGTCCACCTTCAAAGGATGATCTCTCGCCTCCTGTCCTTCCTTCGCTTCAGGGAACCGGTAGGATTCAAACTCCTTGATAATGTTAACACAACTCGAGAGCACTTTCAACCGTTTCGATTTCAACATCCCGGCGACGCGCTCGATACCTTGCATCACGGGAAGCTTCCTCGCCGGTAAAACCTTCAATCCCGCGGCCCTCATCTCGGCGATCTCCGCCGCCGCTGAAGGATCGGCATAGTAGACCGGCAATGGATCTGCCTTGAGAATCGAGATGTAGTCGGAGGGCTTCAGATATCTTCGATAGAGCTCCTTATAGACGTAAAGAACTCCATCATGCTCGGCGATCCAGAGACAGACGAAGGGATTATTATAGCCGAAGTCGATCCCTCCAAAGCGCCGCCATTCCTTCGAGACGTTCAGGGACTCCACCACATGATCGACCATCGAGAATTCCGGATAGACCAGACCGGAGAACTTGACGAACTCGCCGAGATACCGTTCGCGGAAGAACTGCTCCGGAAGCTCCCGTCTCGCTCTTTCGAAATCTTCCTTCGGAAAAAGAGGGTTATCTATCGATCTGGCGATCTGAAAATAGGAATCCTTCCATCTCGTAGCCGGATCGACGAAGATCTGATAAACCCAATTGAAACCTCTTGGTGTGGTGGTGATCCACCCCTTCAGCTTACCTCCTCCCGCCTTCCACCTCGTCGTCAGGTTCTCCCACGCCCTCCTTTTTATCATCGCCGCCTCATCGACCCAGAAATAGTCTATCCCGAAGGCGACAAGCTTTTCCGGATCTTCAGCCGACTTTATTTCGAGGATCGAGCCGTTCTTGAAGATGAACCGTCGCTTTGAGGCGTGAAAGGCGAAAGCGAATGGATTCACGATCGAGAATATTATCTCCTCGATCAGGGCCGACATCGGGTAGGTCGGAGCCACGGCCCATCCTCTCGAACCCGGAACGGCGAACGCCTCGATGAGACATGCCAGAAGGCCCGCTGTGGTCTTACCCGATCGATATCCTCCGATGAACGCCTTCCACCTTGCAGGATTGAAGATAAACCTCTTCTG
>CAZHVH010000402.1:0-3617 GCA_964535855.1 uncultured bacterium | reverse complement strand
GGTAGCTTTAAAAATCTCTGCTACACTCAGCGATAATATGAGCAAAGGTTATAATCAGGTTTCCGAATCGATCTACCCTGCAGATGAACTCAGGGGGGATGAAGGTCGTGCCGCTGTACTCAGTTATGATGGCGGGGCCTTCTATCAGGTTGTTCGGGAGAAGCCTCCTCCTGTCGTATATCCTCACCTCAAGCCGTTCACCCCTGTAGATGAGTTCCCTCACCGCCGTGAGGGCGTCGGAGGGGTCATCGGTTCCCGGCGATATCGGCCTGAGCTCGGGTTTTTCGACCGGCCCGATCGCCCTCAGCCTGAGGGTGACTATCTCCATATCGGCGTTGGGATGTAGGTGGCCGAATCGGCGCAGATAGGCCGTCTCGAATCCCTCTCTGTATTCGGCATTGAACGGAACGGTCAGCTCGTAGGACTGTCCCTCATATCTCATGTCGAGCGATCTGACAAGCAGAACCTCATCCCGATCGAATCCCTCCTCCCTCATCTCCCTCAACGCCCGATCCTCCAGAGGACGGAACATCGAGAGCAGCTCTTCATATCTCGTCTCCCCCGCTTTTTTGAGCACGGTCTGAGAGTAATCCCTCGTCACATCGGCCAACGCCATGCCGAAGGCCGAAAGGAGACCAGGGTTTTGAGGCACGATCACATATGGGATCGAAAGGAGACGGGCGAGCTCGCAGGCGTGTAACCCTCCCGCCCCGCCGAAGGATATGAGGACGAAATCGCGGGGATCATATCCCCTTTCGACCGAGATCACCCTTATCGCCTTCTCCATAGTGGCATTGGCTATCTGTATTACGCCCTCACACACCTCCTCGAGTGAATATCCGATCTTACGGGCGAACCTTTCCATAGCCTTTCTGGTCCTCTCCACATCAAGCGGCATATCGCCTCCCAAAAGGCCCTCGGGGGAGATCCTGCCCAAGATGAGGTTGGCATCTGTGACTGTGATCTGATCCCCCTTGCCATAGCAGACGGGTCCGGGGTCGGCTCCCGCGCTCTGAGGCCCAACCCTCAGGGCTCCCCCTGGGTCGAGATGAGCTATCGAACCACCTCCCGCCCCGACGGTATGTATCTCCACCATCGGCACCCTGATGGGTATTCCCCCTATCTCATTTTCAACCCCTACCTTTATCTCGCCGTCATAAAGCGATACGTCCGTCGACGTTCCGCCCATATCGAGGGTTATGACCTTTTTGAAGCCTGACATACGTGCGATATACGACGCGCCGACCACACCCCCCGCCGGCCCAGACATGACCGTGTATATGGGAATCCGGCGCGCCAATCGGGATGAGATTATTCCCCCGCTTGACTGCATCACCCCTATCCCGCCGAGCTCTCCCTCCAGTCTAGCCAGGTATCTCTCCATAAGAGGGGCGATGTAGGCGTTCGCGACTGTGGTGCTCGTTCGCTCATACTCCCTGTACTCCGGCAGAACCTCATGGGAGGGTGAGATGTGAACGCCGAGTCCTTCGAGGAAACGCGCGATCCTCCTCTCGTTTTCGGGGTTGGCGTATGAGTGGAGCAGGGATATGGCGATCGACTCGACGCCCTTTGATCTCAGCTCATTAAGCAGCATCTTGAGCTCGTTCTCGTCGATCTCCCTTTCGATCTCGCCTTTATATGTCGTTCGCTCGGAGATTCCGAAGCGGAGTTCGCGGGGCACGAGGGGAGGGGGTTTATCGACGAGGAGATCATAGAGAGAGGGTCTGTTCTGCCTTCCGATTTCGATGATATCCTCGAATCCCTTTGTCGTGATGAGGGCGGTTCTGGCCCCCTTCCTTTCAAGCAGCGCGTTTACGGCTATGGTTGAGCCGTGCACGATACGCGCCTGGTCGGTTTCAATTCCGCCCCCCGTCAGCATCTCCCTGACCCCTTTTATGACGGCGAGGGCGGGATCATAAGGGGTTGAGAGGAGCTTATACCTTAGAACCCTGCCCTCGAGGAAGGCGATGATATCCGTGAACGTGCCGCCTATGTCCACGCCGATTCTGATCCCCTTCAGCCCACACCTCCATATCCCCCTCCGCCCGGCGTTTCGATCCTTATCACATCGCCCGGTTTAAGGGTGAGATTGACCTTTGACCGGAGCGGTATCTCTTTGCCCCCCCTTATCAACAGGTTTCTACCTCTTTTCCCGGGCCGACCGCCGAGGGCGCCATAGGGGGGAAATCTGCGTCTGTCGGATAGTATCGAGAGCTCGGCATCGCATAGCACCTCTATCTCCCTCACCACCCCGTCGCCTCCTTTAAACCTCCCCTCTCCGCCGGAACCTCGTCTGATCTCATACCTTCGAACTCTGAGCGGATATGAGTGTTCTATCGCCTCGATGGGCGTGTTCATCGTGTTGGTCATATGCGTGTGAACGGCGCTCAGCCCGTCCTTACTCGACCTTGCCCCCATACCTCCGGCTATCGTCTCGTAATATGCGAAGGGTTTCCGTCTAAACGGGTCATATCCGCCTACTGCGATGTTGTTCATCGACCCGCAGCTTGCGGCGGGGACTCTGTCGGGACATGCTCGGAGCAGGGCGCCGAGGATGAGATCCACTATCCTCTGCGACGTCTCGACGTTCCCACCGGCCACGGCCGCAGGCGGTCGAGCGTTCAGTATCGTGCCTTCGGGGGCGATCACCTTGATGGGTGAGAGACAACCTGAGTTGGACGGCATATCGAAATCGGCCAGCGCCCTGAAGACATAGAAGATGGCCGAGAGGGTTATGGCGTAGACGGCGTTGAGGCATCCCCTCACCTGAGGGGAGCTGCCCGAAAAATCCACCGTCGCCTCATCTCCCCCTATCGTGATCCGAACCCGTAGCTCAATCGGGTCGTCCGTCACGCCGTCATCGTCCAGATAATCGGTGAAGCTGTAAACCCCGTCCGGTATTTCTCTGATGACCGATCTCATCATGCGATCGGCATAATCTAAAAGCGCGGACGAGTATCGGGTGACCTCCTGGAGGCCGTATCTTTTCACCAGCTCGATGATCCTCCTCTTACCTATCTCGTTTGCGGCGATCTGAGCCCTCAGATCTCCCTCCCTCTCCTCAGGAGTCCTGACGTTTGCCAGTATCAGAGATAGTATCTCCTCGTCCAGCATGCCCTCCTTCAGGAGTTTGACCGGTGGGATGCGAATCCCCTCCTGGATCACCTCCGTCGAGAGCGACATCGAACCGGGGGAGATGCCGCCCACATCGGAGTGGTGCGCCCTGTTGGCGACGAGGAAGGATAACTTGCCCTCAAGGAAGATCGGGGAGATCACGGTGATGTCCGGAAGATGGGTTCCACCCGAGAAGGGATCGTTTAAGATGATCACATCCCCTGGTTTCAGATCATCTATCTCGCTGAGGGCTCCCTGCACCGATAGAGGCATCGATCCGAGGTGTACAGGGATGTGGGCCGCCTGCTCGATCATCCTGCCCTCCCCGTCAAAGATGGCACAGGAGAAATCCCGCCTCTCCTTTATGTTCGGCGAAAAGGCGCTTCTCAAAAGCGTAACGCCCATCTCCTCCGCTATGGATGAGAACAGGTTTCTGAAGATCTCCAACCTGACCGGATCGTACTCCCACATGTCATTTCCTCCTAACATCCTATGATAACCTT
>CAZHVH010000401.1:0-3618 GCA_964535855.1 uncultured bacterium | reverse complement strand
CGACGTTAGACACGAAGGTTTTGGTGAGTTTAAACAACCTATCCAATCTGTAAAGCCTATCCATCAGTATCGAACAAAGGGTGGAGATCAGCCTATAGGAGAGGCTTGGATCGCTTGAGAGGATCTCATTAAACTTCCGCCTCGGCAGGAACCTTATGAAAGCCCCCTCTGATATAACGGTGGCTGAGGTTTTGGATCGATCGATCACCGACATCTCGCCGAATATCTCCCCCTCATCAAGCAAGGCCAGCAACACCGGTTTATCCCCTTTGAAGTCCACAACCCGTACTGAACCCCTATCTATGAAATATATGCCCGATCCATCGGAACCCTTCTTGATTATGACCACACCTTCAGGGTAAAACCTACCGTCCTCGAAGAGATCTCTGAGTTCTTCAGAGTTCATCCGATCGAGTCTCACTGTCAGGGGGAATCCCTCAAGCGCTATCATCTGATCGATCAGCCTCTGGCCTATTTCAAGTCCAACATATCCGAACCGCTCGGTGTAGAGCAGGTTCATCTCCCTAACCCTTTTCGGCAGGGTCATATAAAGCCTATAAAGGAGGGCTCTAGCTTGATCGCCCTTTTCACGGAGGATGGAGAGCACCTTCTCCCGATTTATAACGCCGAGTTCGAGATCGCTCTGAGCTTTAATCGTGGCGGTTCGAGGTAGATTGTAGAAGATCGACATCTCGCCGAGCACCTCGCCGGGACCTAAGCGTGCCACCGATATCTCATCCAGATAGATACCGACAAAGCCGTTTTTGATGTAGAACATCTCATCCCCCAACTCTCCCTCATGACAGATGACGTCGCCGGCCTTAAAGGACCAGACCTCCGAAAAGAGTTCGACCAGCATCTGTCTGTTAAGCGCCTCAAGGATCGCCCCGCTGAGCCGTTCACATATCTCGTCTATATCCTCAGGGCCTATCTCGCCATAGGCCGGACCTATGGATGAAAGGAGGAGATTATCCAGGGAATCGAGCAGCAACTTTTGCTCCTTTTCGCTCAGGTTCATGAAAAGCGTGGTAGCGGTTTTGGCCGTCTCAGAGGTCATATTGGCAACCTGTTGAACCTGTCTGTAAATCATGTACTCCCTTAATCCCTCGATCCCCTCAAGTCCGGCTATAAATTGATAGGCCTCCTCACGGGCGAATTCGGTTGTGATCAGCCTATCGGGTGAGATAGCAGTGAGAACTTCCTTCCCCTTCCTCACGATAGCTTCATACGAGAGATCGATCTTCGCCCTCTGTGCCTCATCTATGACGCTCATATCCTCCTCGTCAAGAGGGGCAATTTGCTCCGCTGTCACGGAGAAGGTATGACCCATTGACCTCAGCAGCTTAATTATCAGTGGGTTATTTATCCCTTTGCTCGAGACTCTGTCATGGACATCCGAGCTGTAATTAGGCGGGAAACAGTGTAGAGGACCATAATTGACGGTCGCATGGAATTTGACGATCCTGATGCCGTTATCTCGACACCATCTACCCACCCTGGAGGCCGAAATTATAGGGTCTTCGCCCTCGACGTTATAATGACCGGGATCGAAGGTAATTCCGAAATTACGGCTCAGCACCTCGGGATCAAGCATCCCCTTCAGCTTCTCCAGCACCGATATAAACGCCTCTGAATCCTGTCTGAAGCCGGTTTGATAGTAATTCTCCAGGGCAACGACGACATCACTTCCAGAGGCGCTGTTTATTATCTCGATTATCCTCTCCAACGATCCGGGATCGACGAGGTGAACCACAACCGCCTCCGCCTCCGTTTCCCGGGCCAACCTGACCACTTCCTTCATCAGTTCGACGTTCTCAGCCGGGTCGTAAAAGAGCTGTCTCCCTGACGGATCAGGGTAGGAATAAGGCCCGACGATCGGAGAGTGATATGATAGTCTCACGTTTAATTTCTTCGAGATATAACGAAGCTGATGACGCTTGTACGGCGGGATTTCACAGGGCAATAACTTGGTTGGATTAAATGGATGGAAGTCCAGCGCTATCTCTACACCTTCGATCCCATCTTTCGCCGCCTGTATTACGTGTTCGACTGGGTCCCATACATCCCTATGCCAAAAGGTGGACAGGATGACCCTTCTAGGATCAGGGTTCGGTTGGAGGTTTACGTCCGGCATATTTTTCAAAAACCGATCCAGATATGAAAGTGCCAACACCAGCAAGAACTCTTCAAGTCTTTCCGGATCTACTCTACCACCTAGGAGAAAGCTCGGGGCGTGTTCATAGAGAATTGCTAGCCTTGTCAGAAAACATTCGCCCACATGCGGGTATGAGATCAAATCATGAAGATCGGGGAATTTCTCAGCCAAATTTAATATAAGATCCAAGGTTTCCCGGTCGGGCTCATATCTGTATACGCTCATGGCATCATATCCTCAATCAGTAATCTATCGAGGATTCACCGCTGAACGCCCTTTCAAGCCTACCATCAGGGAGTCTAACGAGCAGTTCTCCGTGCTCGCCGATATCCAATGCCAGCCCGTTAATTCGATATCCATCTACGATCAACCTCACCCGCTTACCCAACGTCCAGGATAACCGTCTGTACTCCGAAAGGAGGAGTAACCATCCGCCGGAATTTATCTCCTTATACCTCGGTTCGAACTCCGATAGGAACAGATCTATTAGCTCGAACCTATCCAGATATCTACCGGTCAGTTCACTTAAGGAGGTGGCCTTCGATCTCAGATCGATCGGAAAATCATCTGCCGGCACATTGACGTTGATCCCTATCCCCAGGGCTGAGAATGGATTTCCGTTCAGATCAAGCCCTGTTTCGACGAGGATTCCCGCCACCTTTCTCCCTTTAACGACGACATCGTTCGGCCATTTGATCATCGCCTTCATTCCGATTGTCTTTGAGATCGCCATCGCCACTGACACGGAAGCTGCGAGGTTTAAAACTCCCATTTTCTCCAGAGGAATGGCTGGTCTGAGGATCAAGGACATTAAGACCGAGGTTTTAGGTGCAGCTACCCATCTCCTACCGAATCTTCCTCTTCCATCGGTTTGATAATCGGCCAGGATCAAAGTTCCTTCGGGCGCGCCCGATCGAGCGAGGCGAATTGCATCGTCGTTGGTCGATCCGGTTACATGTTTGAACAGTATCTCGGAGACAAGACGATTACCCATCATCCGGATACCAGCTTCATGCTCATATCGATGGGCGTGGCTGAGTGAGTCAGGGCGCCAATCGATATAATATCTACCCCTATTTCGGCTATTTGTCGGACGTTCTTTAGGGAGATTCCGCCTGAGACCTCCACAAGCGCCCTGCCGTCTATCATGTTCACCGCCTGACGGATCATCTCAATAGGCATGTTGTCCAGCATTATGATGTCCACGTGGGCTCTGAGCGCCTCCTCGACTCCCTCCAAGGTTTCGACCTCGACCTCTATCTTCATCGTGTGGGGTGCTTTCTCTCTAGCGGCCTTGACGGCCGCCGTTATAGAGCCAGCGGCAGCTATGTGATTATCCTTTATAAGCACTGAATCGTATAGCCCAAGTCTATGATTATATCCCCCTCCTACTCTGACGGCGTATTTTTCCATCTCCCGCCAGCCGGGGATGGTTTTTCTCGTATCGGTGATCTTAACCGGAA
>CAZHVH010000400.1:0-3647 GCA_964535855.1 uncultured bacterium | reverse complement strand
TTGATGGGGTCCTCTCCCAGATAGCCCAGGATATCTATGTGGCTCTTGACCTGGTGAATGTTTCATCCTCCTTGTACATGGTCTACTCGGCCTCTATGCTGGAGGATCTACTGGATGATAGTGGGGTCTGGATTGCTATCTATCTCTTTCAGAGCGACCTTAAGACGATATCGCTGGGAACTGAAGCTATTTCTTGGGGCGATTTCGCGCAGATCCTCTTTAGGCATGGAGGCATTTATCACATTATTGGCATAGGAAACACCCATAGTCTTGCTAAGTATATCGGAGAGGATTTTGAGAATATCTATCTCGCCGATTGCGATGTTATTGATGCCGAGCTCACCTTTCTCTTTTCAATATGGTCTATTGCAGAGGTCTTGGAGGATGTGGGAGAGGAGTCGTATAAGTCCGTGGAGTTGGGCATCAGGTGTCTTGGACTTAAGTTCTTCGCCGATAACTTCAATGACCTCTTCGAGAGGACTCTGGAGCCTAAAGTCCCCTTGGGAGAGGAGGATCTTGCTGAAAGGCAGAGACGTTTTGAGAGGATGCTTGAGAGTTTTCCCAGGGGCGTTGAGGTCCTCTCACCAATACCTCCTAATGGGACGACGCCGGATGAGGTAGGGAAGGCGCTATTAAATAATAGCCTTGCTCTGGAAAATGGGACGTTAAATGGTGGAAATATATCCCTGGGTGAGACTGGACCAAGTAATCATAATGGATCTTTGACTGAGAACTCAGAGCTTTCTCCCAGGCTATACCTGTATCATATGTCGGGTTCCGATGAAGCGATTTCTGTTACGGGTAATCCTACCACTGAAAAACTGTTCAAGATCTTGGATATACCCTTGAGGTCAGGGCTGGACGGGCCTATTGGTGAGGTTGTTGATCTGCTTCTGGGGACCCTTCTTGATGAGGCCTTTGATTCTGTTGCGATGGGGGAGTCCACTGTTAATGCGATCTTAGGGGTTGTTGAGGTCATAAACACGGTTGTGGGTGTGGCGGAAGGTGGAGATGGTAAGTCTGTGCTTAAGGGTCTTCTGGAGGTGTTGAAGGAGGAGTGGCCGGTATTGGATGAGTATGATGTGTTTTTCAACCTCTTTGTAGATGCCCTCTACGCGTTCCGCTCCGAAAACATCGATGATATCGTAGATATGATCCGTACTATCCTAAATGCACTTGTCGACTTGATACCTGAGTTAATCCCTGAATTTGAGGAGATTACGAACCTTATAGATGGAATTATGGATGATTTAATCGATATTTTATTCGAAGAAGGATTGATCGATAGGATATTGGCTTCTGATAAGAAGTTTGAGGAGTTGCTGAGCTGGTTTAATGAGAAGATAATGGAAAAACTTAGCGGTGAATTCTTCGATTGGACGAGTAGTTTATGGGAGGGCGTAGACTCCGAGGAGCTTCAAAGGGCTCTTGACAGGATTTTAATGACCCTTGACATCGCTGTAAAATTGGTCGTTTCCGGAGACATCGACCCGCTCGTCAGTAACATGGGGGATCTGTTCGAGACCTTTGATGTTACGGTGCCCGAGGAGGTTCTCAATAAGACCGTCCTCGTCCTTGAGGTGGCGGCGAGGGCCTTAGACTATTCTAAAGTAAGTCTTAAGGATGTTTTAAGGGATCTTTTAAGGGAATTTCTGCCTGAATATGCGAATTATGAGGAACTTGTGAGTAAGATTACAGCAGAGATTGATAAAGCCATGAATGAGGGGATAAAGGAGGTTTCTCTGTTTAGAGATGCGATAAGGGAGATCATCCCCGACGCACCGGATAACTTGGTGGACGTGATCGTGCTCGTAGCCGGCGTGATGAATTCTGAGTTCGACAGGACTCAGCTTCCGACCTTAATTAGCATCCTTGAGTCGCTCCCGGGGGTGGGAGATGATTTCGTTGACGTCGTGGACTCTGTTGTCCTGAACGTCATGCGTATCCTTGCTTTGTTCAACGATGATGGCGATCTCAAAGGGATGATTTCGCAGACAGTGTCGGCCTTTGATGGGCAATTCGGGTCTATAAAGGAGGTCGTGAAGGACCTCTTAGAGTCGGTTCTCATAAAACTTGTGGGTGCTTCAAACTTTGAAGACCTCTTGGATGAGCTACAGAGCGCCATACCTGGTGAGTACTCTCTTCGCGAGATGATAGACACCTTCTGCACGATAGGTGGGATCGTCTTTAATGTCGTCAGAGAGGTCGAGGATAACGACCTTCAGGGTATAATGGAGAGCCTCCTCGAGGGGGTTGGACTTGCCCTCACTCTCTTCGATTTCAACGGAATCTCCCTTGATCTCAAGACCTATGGGAGCATACTTGAAGTGGTATTTCCGGAGGTCATGGGAATTGCTGAGGTTTCTTCTCCCCAGGAGGCGATTAATAGGGTAATGGGGGAGGGAGGGGCATTAGATGTACTGCTGGATGCCCTTAACCCTGAAGACAGGGAGACTATTGAGGATACCGTGGAATGTGTCTTAACGATATCCATTAACGTGAAGGAGGTCTTCTCCGACGGCTACCACTGGATCTTCAACCAGATCATGGCTTGGCTATCAGGGGAAGTTGAATCCCTCCTCGACGACCTAACGGGGGGCATCCTGGGTGAATTGGAGGGCTTTAGCTTTTTCCATCTCAAAGGTGACTTTCCCCTCGACCTTGGAGGCTTCTCGGCCTTCCAAGTCTCCTATGAGTTAGCCCTCGATGCGGGATTGAATCTAAGGCCCGATGAGTTGTTTGAGTTCATAGGTGATATAATCTTCGAGGGCCTCGACTGGGAGAGGGGGGATACGGGAGATGTTTTCAAGAGGGTGCTGTCCTTCGTCGAGATCATACCCACCTTCAAGGCTTCGATCGAGGTCGGGGGATTTGGGTCCGAGGCCAGCGATTTCATGGACATGCTCTTGGAGAGCCTTGGCGTGGAGCTCTCCTTCGAGGGTGGAGCCTACTGCAATATTGAGCTGTTCAGCTTCAGAGGGGGCATCTTCGACTCCTCGGGCTTCATGAAGGTTATTGAGTGGGGCTTCAATTTCAGGATTGAACTGTCAAGGGACTTTACCCTTTTAGACCTGCTCACCGGGGGCGTCGGTGGGAGCGCGCTTTACAAATTGGCCGAGTACATCGGTCTTGATAGTATCGTCATTACAGTGTTTTTCGGCTTGTCAGTGGATATCGTCAAGATGGCTGCGTCCCCAGCTGGCCCTGAGCAGGGGACGTTCACCTTAATAATAGAGATAGGCGCCGCCCTCCAGATTGGGATAGATCTCTACATCGCTGACATAAGATTTTACGGCTCATTAGATGTCATATTCACCTTCGCCCAGGACCTTCTGGGTGATACTCCTCTCAAGATATACATGGACCTCGTCGCTTATGTCAAGGTCACCATAGAGCTGCTCTTCGTTGACTTAAACTTCGATTGGGGTCCGAACACGATCTATCACCACGACTTCACTCCAACGAGTAAGGAGACCGCGGAGGGGTCCGGTCAGGCCTTAGGGGTTGATAGAGACAATGATGGCCTCTCAGATGAGTATGAGGAAAGGGTTCGTGGACTCAATCCAACCAATCCGGACTCGGATGGAGATGGATTAACGGATAAGGAAGAGTCGCAGACGGTGAAGACCGACCCGACTAAGCCGGAT
>CAZHVH010000399.1:0-3647 GCA_964535855.1 uncultured bacterium | reverse complement strand
GGGGTTTGAAGGGTATGATATCATAAATGATGAGAGGGGATATCTGGTTTTAGCATTTCGTTCGTACTACCCATTACGCTCATATTATCGCTAAGCGCAGCGGAGATCTGATCCATTTAACGTGCAGCGGATTTTCCCTTAGGTTCAGGGGGATTGCTTTGTCCCGTAAGGCGGGAATGAATCTACGCCCTGCGGGAGATAGGATATGAACTATCCCGGGAGGGTTTCTCTCCCTTTTACGGGTTCGTGGTATTGTGGTAAAATACGATTGGATAAAACGTCCTTTGAAACCTTGTTGAGGGGGAAGTGGAAGGAGGAGCAAAGAAAAGCACTTCTTTTAGCGCTTGAGAGAGCCAGGGGGGAGAAAGCACAGGGGGTTCTCATTGCAGGCGACCTCCTCAGGTCAACACCGCCGCTACCCAAAATGGCGGGATAATGATAAAATAGTCCCGCTATTTTCCCTCTGACCCTCCTTATGGCACTATAAGGATGAGATAAGCTCTCAGCAGCTCCGACGGAGGGGAAATACGTGAATGATAACACCGATATCGAACTCATCCAAAGAACGCTGAACGGTGAGACAGACGCCTTCGGGGAACTCGTCCGACGGTATCAGGACGCCGTATACGCCACAGCCCTACATCGCATCGGAAACTTCACCGACGCCCAGGATGTAGCTCAAGAGACCTTCATAGAGGCCTACAAAAACCTGCATAAGCTAAGGGACCCAGCCAGATTTCCCGGATGGCTCCACACGATCACCTTGCGTCAGTGTAGCCGATGGATGCGAAGACGGCATGAGACGATCCCCATCGAGGATCTGGACGAGCCCCAGATGCTGGAGGTCTCTAAGGGAAAAGTTCCCCTTCCGGACGAATCTCTGGAGCGTAAGGAGCTTCAGGAGATAGTGCTCGGAGCCATCGCCTCCCTACCCCCGAAGGTAGGGAAGGTTGTCACGATGTATTACATCGACGGTCTATCCTATGAGGAGATAGCCAGCTTCCTGTCCATACCGAAGACGACCGTCAAAGGAAGGTTGCAGATGGGCAGGAGGAGATTGAAGGAGGAGTTGATCGCCATGGTGGAGGATATTTTGAAACGGAACCGTCCCGATGACCGGTTCTCCGAGGAGGTTCGGGTTAAATTGGAGCGGATGCTTGAAAGCGAGGACGCTGTCCTCCGGAGGAAGGCCGTTCACCAACTGCAGGAATATCATAAGGAGGATGAGACCGTTGAGGATTTGATCATCGAGGCTACAAAGGACGATAACAGGGATGTCCGCTCAAGGGCGGTATATACATTGGGCTGGATCCGATGCGAAAGAGCGATTCCGACGCTGGTGGAATGTCTGAAGGACCCGGACCCCCAAGTTCGTAAGAGAGCGGCGTGGAGCCTGAACCGTATCGGCACTGAGAAGGTCCTCGATGAGGTTTTGAAACTATTGGATCATCCCGATGAGGTGATACGGCGACATGCCCTCGATGCGTCGAGGGGCATTTGCACCGAAAGGACGGTTCCCCGCTTGGTGCGTGCCCTTCATGAGGATGAGGATGTGGGCGTGCGGGAGAGAATCGTTCATATCCTGTCCGAGGTGAAGGGCGATGTTGTCGCCCAGGAACTGGCGCAGCTGCTGTGGGATGATGAGGGGAATATCAGGAAGGCGGCGATGGATGCCCTTCGCAAAATGAGGCCGGCTAGTATCACTCCCATCCTAATGAAGGGACTCGACGACGAAAACCCCAAGGTTCAATGCCGGGCGATAGAGCTGCTGGGAATGTTGAACTACAGAGATGCCGTGTCGAAGTTGATCCAGAAGCTGAACAACCCCGATCCGGATATCGCTTTCAGGGCTGCGGAAGCCCTGGGAAGGATGAGATCGGAGAGAGCTTTGGAACCGCTGATGTCGTTTCTCCGTGATCATGAGCGGATGAGACGGAGGACATCCACCCATACCCCTGTCGGAGCTGGTGTGGTGAAAGCCCTCGGCTTAATAGGTGGTAAGACGGTAGTTCCCGCCGTGTTGGAATATTTCGAGCATCTGATCTCCCTCGAATCCCCAAGCATATTTGGACTGCTAATCGCGACAGTACAGACGCTCGGCCGGATCGGCGACGAACAGGTTGCACATCGGTTAGGCCAATATCTTTTGAAGATCTCCCTGTCAGGCGAAGTTAACCTGCTCAACTGGCCCTGCCATCTGATCCGACCCATCATAAGGGCGTTAGGTCAGATCGGCTCGCCGGTGGCCATTACGTATCTTTCCAGGCTGGTGGATTACCCCTATTTCATCGGTGAGGAGGCAATCCAAGCGTTGGGACGTCTTGGACCGGATGCCGTTCAGATCTTGAATCAGGTGCTCGCCCGAAGCGAAAGCCGGGATAAACGATGGCGGGCGGCGAGGGCGTTGGGCGAAATAGGAGATCCGAGCTGTTTGGAGCCGTTGAAGGAGGTTCTCAAGGACGATGACTCGGCCATCCGATATCACACCGTGATAGCCCTGGGAGAGCTGGGAGATCGAAGGGCGATCCCACTCCTGAAGGAGATGCTGAACGACGAAAATTATGGTGTGCGTAAAGAGGCGTTGAAAGCGCTAAAACGTTTGGGTGTGCCTGAAAGCGAACTGCCTCAAATTCCCTCAAAACCGAAGGGTAAAAGACGCGGGTCGAAAGGTAAGGAGGTCCCGTTCGAACGATTTAAGGATGAGAGGGGAAAATTGCGCCTGCCCACCAAGGATAGCTTGAGAAGGGCCGTCCTGGAGAAATTCGTCAAGGAGAACTTCGAGATCGGTAGGATCTATCAGGAAAAGGAGGTAAACGAAATCATCAAGCGGATATACGATGACCATTGCTCCGTCAGGCGATATCTCGTGGACTATGGGATGATGTCGCGGGATAAAGGCAGATATTGGGTGCTGCCGGGTTGATCAGGGAGATGATTTGAGCTTGCCCCACGTTATAGCCAGTTTATCCTCCGGTTGAACGGGGCTCATGTTCAGATTTGGGATCTGTTCGCCCGTTATCACGGCGTTGTCGTAGTGTACGATTTTATCCTGAACGCATAGGGCGACGGTGCCTTTGCCAGGGTGACCGCCTGGATCGAAAACGACCTCCCCGTTCACAACCTCCCATGAGATTTTATCGTTATCCTTATTTTGCGGCGAACGCTCCCACCCTTCAAAATCGCCGTCGTCGAAGTCGTCAAGGATCTTCCCGGCATAGCTCATCGCTGCCAGGAGAAACACACAAAACCCTATGAAGAAGGAAGATATTGAACGCGTTTTGACACCTCTTAAGAATTCATTTATAGCTCCCTCACCTCGATGGGTCAACTGTTCGGCGGGAATTCATTTGACAACGCTTCAAATATGGGTATAATATTTCCGACCATCGCTGAGAGGGGTGAGACATGTTTAGGTTCAGGCCTGATCCGGATTTTTCGAGGTTGCGCAAAGCCCTTCCGCGCGAGGGCGATCTTATTGGACTCTGTGAGAGAATGGGAAAGCTTTTCGGCACGGGGGGTGAAGAATATCGTCGCATTTGACCAAGAGCGTATCCGGCTATAGCGGTGCTTTATCCTGAATGCGTATATCTGATGGAGGTGAGCCGAGATGACGAAGATGGATGTGAAAAGGCTTGAAGCGCTGTTGA
>CAZHVH010000398.1:0-3653 GCA_964535855.1 uncultured bacterium | reverse complement strand
GTGAGACGGGCGATTATTTCGCAAAAGACAGGGAGGTGAACCTCGTCGAGCCCGGAGAGTTCCTGGCTATATTCAGTGCGGGGGCGTATGGGTTCACGATGTCATCCAACTACAACTCCCGACCCAGAGCAGCCGAGGTGATGGTGATCGACGATAGATACTACATCGTTAGAAAACGGGAGACATATCTCGATCTCATCAGAGGCGAGGCGATTCCAGGAGAGCTGATGTAGGAAAGCCGAGGAGAATATGCCCCCTAAAGGCAACGATTACAGCCCCGGAGTCACTAAAAGATCGATTCTTATCGGACTGATCCTTATCCCTCCAAATGTCTTCTTTCTGGTGAACAACCATGTTACGCTCAGCGGCCTGCCCACCACCCTCTCCATGTTTTACAACGTCATAATCGTGCTTCTGCTTATGGTGGCGTTTAACTCCGTCCTGAGTTTTTTTCTCCCTTCCGCGGCCCTCAAGGAAGGAGAGCTTCTGACCGTCTATGTGATGCTGTCGGTGGCGAGCGCGATGTCAGGACATGATATGATGCAGACGGTAGTCCCAGCTCTCACACATGGGTTCTGGTATGCTACGCCCGAAAACGACTGGAAATCGCTCTTCTGGCGATATCTGCCCGATTGGCTGGTGATGTCGGACGAGAGGGAGCTGAGGATATACTACCTCGGCGGCGTATCGCTTTACTCCATGGCGAGGATCGGACACTGGGTTAGACCGGTGCTGATGTGGACCTCCTTTTTCACAGCGCTTGTGGCGGGCATGGTCTGTATAAACTCCATCCTCAGAAAGCGGTGGATAGAGCAGGAGAAACTCTCCTATCCGATCGTCCAACTGCCGTTGATGGTGAGCCGGAGGGATGGAAGGTTGTTCAGGTCGAAGCTGATGTGGATGGGATTCGCCATCGCCGGCGGGATAGATCTGCTGAATGGATTACATGTCATATTTCCCGTTCTGCCTGAGATACCCGTGAGGAAATATGAGATAGGAAGGTATTTCACAGCCAAGCCGTGGAACGCCATAGGGTGGACGCCAACCTATGCCTTTCCCTTTGCCATCGGCCTCTCCTTCTTCATGCCGCTCGACATGTCCTTCTCCTTCTGGTTCTTCTATCTGATCTGGAAGATGGAAAAGGTTTTGGGAAGTATCTTAGGGTTATCGAACCTTCCCGGTTTCCCCTACTCAGGTCAACAGGCGATAGGAGCATATCTGATGCTAGCTGTCATAGCTCTGCTTTCAAGCCGTAGGCATCTGAGCCGCGTCGTTCGATCGGCCCTCAAGGGCGTTAAAGCTCCCGGTGAAGCGATGAGCTACAGAGGCATGTTGATAATACTCCTCCTGGCCTTCGGGTATCTCCTAGGTTTCACCTTCAAGGCGGGGATGGCACTATGGGTTGGGGCGATCTACTTTCTACTCTACTACCTGATCGGCATAAGCATAACGCGGATGCGCGCCGAGCTGGGACCGCCGACCCATGAGATGTTCCCCGTCACACCACATAACATCATGGTTCTCACGCTTGGCTCTCGCAGATTAGGGGGACAGAACCTGACCGTCTTCGGACTTTTGTGGGGATTCAACCGGGGATATAGGGCGCATCCGATGCCGCATACATTGGAGGGATTTAAATTGGCGGAGCAGGCTGAGATTAACCTCCGACGGCTGTTCCTGGTCATGATCCTCGCCGCCGCCCTAGGGACCTTCTGCGCCTTTTGGGCCTTCATAGATATGTGTTATAGGGAGGGTGGAGTTATCTATCCCCCGTGGGGTGGATTTAAGCACTTGCAGAACTGGCTTTACTATCCGAGTTCGACCGATAGGATATCGGTGATCTTCATGGGCATAGGAGCGGGGATGACCCTGTTTTTCAGGACGATGCGGTCACGATTTTTATGGTGGCCGCTTCATCCGGTCGGCTACGCCCTCGGCACGAGCGAATGGACGGTCGGCTGGCTCTGGTTCTCCGTCTTGATAGGATGGTTTATCAAGAGCACCCTTCTGAAATTCGGAGGGCTGAAGAGCTATAGACGGGCCGTTCCCTTCTTCGCGGGGTTAATCCTAGGCGATTATCTGGTGGGAGGAGGATGGATCATCTTCAGGCTGCTAACGGGTATGGAAACGTATGTGTTTTGGAGGTGAAAGCGTGAAACCCTACCATGCAGGCATGTACAGGTTAATCCTGGTCATGCTCGTTCTCCAGTTCGCCTGGGGTTACTCGGGCTCCGCTAACTGGCTTGGGGAAGCTGATGCGAAGCTATATCACCTTATCCACGATCGTAGAACCCCTCTCCTCGATCAGGCCATGCCGTGGGTTTCAAAGATCGGCAGTAGCAAATGTGAGATCGTGATCGCCTTCACCCTTCCCCTCTTCGGGGTCAGTAAGGAGGCGAGTTATACATCGATAGCGGCTACGATCGGGGCGGAGGCGATAACCTTCGCCCTAAAAGGGCTAATCAACAGACCTCGTCCGACGGGAACTCACGGACGCTGGAATTCCTCGTTTCCATCGGGACATGCCACCAGCGCCTACGCCATGGCCTCCGTATGGGGGGCAGCCTATCCGAGCGCTAAGCTGCCGCTGTACCTGATCGCTGCCCTCATCGCATATTCACGCGTATATAACGGTCGGCATTACCCGATGGATGTCCTCGCCGGAGCCGGAATCGGATATCTATGTGGCAGATTGGCGTGGCGATATAGAAGATATGCTTTTCCATCGGGAGATCACTCATCGCCCGCCGCTTCCCAATCATCCTCCCTGATTCCTATTTTGACCCTTTCATTGGGTTTGACCACAACCCGGCGAAGTATCGCCTTAAATCCATCGCGTTTGACCGTTACGGTGTGCTCGCCTTCCGGAACCCTTTTGAGCAAGATCGGTGTTTCGCCCTTCTCAACCCCATCTAGGAAAACCTTGCCATAGGGAAAAGCGTTAACGGCGATGGAGCCGTAGCGAACGATTCTTTTTAATTTCACATCGATCCTCTTTCTGTATGGGACGAGCAACAGGTCCCTATACGACTCATATCCGTTGAGCATGATCTCCACAAGGTATCTACCTGCTTCCAGCTCAAGCGTGATGGGAGTTTCACCCTGGTATCTATCGTCCAGGTAGACCTTCGCCTTGGGAGGGGTAGAGGTTACGGGAATTTTATACTTCGGCGGGATGGGCTTGAGGTTTATGGGCGGTATCGGCTTGAGGTATTCACCCGCTATCATCAGAGAGGAGCTGTAATCCAGAAAACCATCTTTATGCAGTTTGAACTTATGAATGCCGGGCTTTAGATCGACCGCCTGTGGGGTTTTTCCGATATATCGATCGTCGATGTAAAGGTCAGCCCCTAATGGGTTGGAATTTATCATAACGGGGAGTTTGAGAACGAGCTTCAGCTCCTGCCGCGCTTTGAGCTCTATCTCACGTCTAACCCTGCCGTAGCCCCTTTTGTATACCTCCACCCTGTGTCTGCCGATGATCAGCCTTTCAAAGAGAGGGGTTTCACCCCTGGTTTTATCGTCCACATCCACGATCGCCTCGTTTGGGAAGGAGGTCACGATGAGCAATCCGGATAGGTACCTGTAATAGATGAACACCCCGCTTATCCCGAGGATCACCAGGGGGATCAGAATGAGGATCGATTTTCTCA
>CAZHVH010000397.1:0-3686 GCA_964535855.1 uncultured bacterium | reverse complement strand
GGGCAGCTTAAACTGGATGAGCCCAGTCCTTACACGATCACCTCGCCGATAAGCTTCTCCTATTTCGATTCGGAGGCCACCCAACGTCAGAAGGCTGAGATCAAAGCCGAAACGCCGCCCGTCTTCAACATAGACAGGAAATCTCAGATAGACGATCTCAACCGCATGTTCGAGGTCATAAAGCGTGTTCGATCCCTTCAGATCCCGCGCGGGGATAAGATAGAGAGGATGGCCAACGACCTGATCATAGGGGATTATCTCTCCCTCAAGACCAGGGAGATACTGGTCGATGCGAGCGATGCCGATATAGATGAGATGAGGGACAAGGCCGCATCTATAATGTCGAAGATCCTCGATCGTGGGATAGTTCCGAGCCAGTTCGCCCAGCAGTTGAAATCCGAGCTCGGGGGGAGCAGGAGATGGAAGAAGGCGGAGGCGGAGCTGCGCTCCACGTTGGAGCGTCAGCCGTCCGATATGGAGGTGGCCGCCAGGATGCCCGTGGAGATCCAGCCGGATGGAACCATCATCAAAGCAGGGGAGCTGTATCTATGGGCCGAGGCTGTGGAAGCCGTCCAGAGAGAGGTTGAGAGATTGGGGAATTATCCCTTTAAGGACGTGGTGGGGAAGATAGTCAGAAACCTGATAAGGCCAAACGTCTCCTACGATCCCGATCTAACCGCTCAAAGACGTCAGGCGGCTGCTGCCGCCGTCAAGGACGTCTACAAACAGGTAAACAAGGGTGAGCAGATCGTCTCGAAGGGCGAGAGGCTGACGAGATCGGATCTCGATAAGCTGACCACGCTTTCCAAATCGCAGAGAGGTCTCTCCCTTACCCTCGTGGTGGGCGTTGCCCTCCTCGTGGTCGCCCTGCTTCTCTCGATCGTATATTATATCCTCAAGTTCGAACCGGAGATACTGGATGAGTATCGCAAACTCATGACGATATGTCTTTCCGTTCTCCTGATAATGGGCATCGGCAGGCTGATAATCAGGTACGGCTCCAATTCCCTGCCCATGCCGGAGCTGTTGGTTCCGACCGCCATAACATCCGCCATCACCGCCGTCTTGGTCAGTCCGCACCTGGCCATGTTGGTCACCGTGATGATAGGCGTGCTCTTAAGCGTGATGTGCGGCAAAACGCTGGAGATAGCGATCGGATATTTCGCCATGGTCTTCATCGGAGGGATGGTCGCCATATATGCTCTGTCAAAGCTGAGGCATCGCCGTGAGCTTATAGTAGCCGGTTTTTACGTATCGATCGCCAACGTGACTCTCGCCCTGAGCCTTTCGCTGCTGCAGAACGAGGAGCTGAACGTGATGATCGTCAACCTCCTTTCGGGGATGGCCAGCGGGCTCACAGTGGCCTTCCTCACCCCGGGGTTGCTCCCCTTCTTCGAATATATCGCCCAAACCACCACTGAGATAAAGCTGCTGGAGCTTTCGGATTTGAAAAACCCGATCCTCGCCGAGCTCGAGAGGGTCGCTCAGGGCACGTACTATCACAGCATCAACGTGGCAAAGCTGGCCGAGGCGGCCGCGGAGGAGATAGGGGCAAACCCGCTGCTCGTCAGGGTCGGGGGCTATTACCACGATATCGGCAAGATGAGACATCCGCTCTACTTCATAGAGAACCAGAACGGCGAGAACATACATGATAAAATCGGCCCTGCTATGAGCTCCAGGATCATCATCTCACATGTCAGGGATGGCGTCGAGATAGCCAAACAGGAGAAGCTGCCTAAGATCGTTCAGAACATCATCCAACAGCATCACGGCACGTCGCTGATAACCTATTTCTATCATAAGGCCCTCAAAAGCGAGAAGAACGTCAACGAGGAGGATTACAGATATCCGGGGCCTAAACCCCAGACGAAGGAGGCTGCCCTCATCATGCTCGCCGATTCGGTCGAATCGGCCGTTAGATCCACCTTCACCAAGGGGAATCCCAGCTATAATGAGATCAGAGAGCTCGTTCAGAACGTGATAGCTCAAAAGGTCGAGGACGGTCAGCTCGATGAAAGCAGTCTCACGCTCAAGGATATAAAGGCTATATCCGATACTTTCATCAAAGTCACCGTCGGCATGTTCCATCAGAGGATAGAGTATCCCCAGCTTGAGGTGAGGGAGGATGAGGTGATACCGATCGATTCGGCCAGGAGACGGAGGAGATCGGGTGGCTGAGATCGAGGTTGTCTTCTCGGACGAAGTTAAGGGCAGGATCGATAACGGGGAGATCGAGGATCTGATACGAAGGGCCGCCTTAGCCGCTCTGGAGATGGAGAACGAGGACGGAGTTATCAGCGTGTTGGTGACAGGTGATGAGGAGATAAGAAGGCTCAACAAAACCTACCTCAACGCCGATCGGCCCACCGACGTGCTGGCCTTCTCGATGATGGAGGGTGAGGAGGTCCGATCGGGCGGGGAGGGAAGGATATTGGGAGACGTGGTGATCTCCGTGGACACCGCCGTGAGACAGGCTCAGGAGTACGGCAATACCCTCCACGAGGAGATCGCCCTCCTGATAGTTCACGGTGTGTTACATCTGTTGGGATATGACGATCAAGACGAGGAGGGTTCGGCTGTGATGAGAAGGAAGGAGGCCGAGGCTCTCCTGAAACTGGAAAGGAGGTAAGGAGAAGCTTTGGACGCATCCTCTTTTTTAAAGCTTTTCGGTCTGTTTCTCTCCTCCATCGCCTCGGCGGTTTTCTCAAGCATGGAGATGTTGCTCAACCGACTGAGGCGTGAGGAGGTGAAGGAGATCGTCGATAAAGGCGGATCGGACGCCGACAGGGTGACGGATTACCTCCGAAACCCAAGGAAATATCTCGGAACAGCGTTCATCATCAAGGGATGCTGCCTCGTTGTGAGCGCGATCCTCTGCTTCATGCTCTTCCGGCCCATAGTCGCCTCGCCGATCTACGGCAATCTGATCAGCTTCGTCATAGCCTCGACCCTGATCGTTCTCCTGGGCGAGATCATCCCCTATAACTACTCGAAGAACAGAGGGCCCGGCTCGGTTGTCCACGCGATATCAACGCTGAAGTACGCCTATATACTCCTCTATCCCCTCATCAAGCCCTTCCTCTGGGGAGGGAACATAGTCATCAGGGCCTTTGGAGGAACTCCGGACGGTGAAAACGGAATGGTCTCGGAGGAGGATCTGGAGGCGCTGCAGATGGTGGCCGATAGCGATGAGGTGCTGGAAGAGGAGGAACGGGAGATGATACACAGGATCTGGGAGCTGCCCGATACGATCGTGCGCGAGATCATGGTCCCCAGAACGGAGATGGTCTGCCTGAACGTCGAGTCTGATATCCAGAAGGTCCTGGACGTCGCGGTGGAATCGGGACATTCCAGAATACCCGTCTACGAGGACACCATTGACAACATCATAGGCGTCCTCTACGTGAAAGACCTGCTCAGATGCTGGAGGGACGGGATCTCGCAGGTGAATTTGGCGGAGATCATCAGGGAACCCTTCTTCGTGCCCGAGGTGAAGAACGTCAAGGACCTCTTCAGGGAGTTGAGGCTCTCGAGACGGCATATAGCGATCGTGGTCGACGAATACGGCGGGACGGCGGGGCTGGTGACGATGGAGGATATCCTCGAGGAGATCGTCGGCGATATACAGGACGAATATGATCTCGAGGATCAGAGCTTTCAGAAGCTGGATGAGAACACCTACA
>CAZHVH010000396.1:0-3692 GCA_964535855.1 uncultured bacterium | reverse complement strand
TGGATAGGAACAGATTTGTTGAGATGCTGAAGGCCGAAAATATAGGGTCGGGGATCCACTTTATCGCCCTACATCTCCATTCCTTCTACCGCAGGAACTTCGGCTATAAGCGAGGGGATTTTCCGAAGGCCGAATACGTCTCCGATCGCGTTCTTTCCCTGCCCCTTTCGCCTAAACTGACCGATAAAGATGTGGATGACGTCATAAGGGCAGTGAGAAAGATCATCGATAACACAAGGAGATGAAAGGGGAAAGGTGTTTGCCTTATCTCCACACAGATTGAGCCTCATGCTGGCAGGGATAGCGGGTCTGGGTGCGATCTGGTTCCTGCCATCCTGGCTTAAAAGGCTTTCACAGACGTGGCGTGTGATCTTTATAGGATCGATCCTGTCGGTTTTAGGCGGATGGTTCATAGTGGTCACAGGCGGCGATCCGCGAACGATACTTGTGCTTTTGATCCTGGTCATCTCATTCCTGGTCGCCCTGCTTCAACCCATCGCCGCTCTTTTGTTCTATCTGGCGCTCATCTATATCCGTCCCCAGGAGATCTATCCCTCGCTTATGGTGGTCAGACCGGTGGCGCTCACCGGGTTCATGGGAATGGGTATGTGGGCGCTTCGGACGGCCGTTGAAAGGGGACGCAGCAGATTTCTACGCACGCCCAACGACCTGATGCTGCCTCTCTTCTGGGGCATTGCCCTTATCTCCGTCCTGAGCAACGATCCTAAACTATGGAAATACGTCATCACGAGTTTCATGGACAAGCCGGTGATCCACTTCCTCATCCTAGGCACGGTCTTCACGATGAGGCGGTTGAAACTGATAATCCTGGCCCTTCTGATATACACGGCGGCCCTAGTAGCCAGTGGGATCTGGCAACACTTTACAGGGATAGGATTGGGAGGACAGACGCCGATCGAGGGCAGGATAAGGGCGTTGGGGATATTCAGCGATCCAAACGATCTGGCACAGGCGTTCGTGATCTGCCTTCCCTTGCTGGCCTGGTTCGTGTTCGAGGGGGAGTATCCCGTTCCGTTTAAGATCCTAGGCTCTGTCATGGCGGGCGCTTTGATCTACGGGGTTTACCTGACCGGGTCTCGAGGGGGGATGTTGAGCTTGGTAACCGTGATCGGGCTTTATGCCAGGAGAAGACTCGGCACGATCGCCGCCGTGGCGCTTGCCGCCCTAATGCTGTTCGGGATGATCTCTCTAGGCCCATCAAGGCTCGGAAGGATATCAGCCGAGGATGAATCGGCCCAGGGCAGACTCGAGGCGTGGTGGGCCGGATTGGAGATGTTCAAATCGCATCCGATCTTCGGGGTCGGATATTCCAGGTTTACGGAGTATCACTATCTCGTAGCTCACAACTCCTTCGTTCACGTGCTTGCCGAGCTGGGTTTCGTGGGCACCTTCATCTGGCTGGCGATGATATACTGTGCCGTCAAATCTCTCCTGGAGCTGATCGCCTATGCCGAGGAATCCGAGGAAGGGAGGATAGGACATGCGCTTCTTTCCGCTCTAGCGGGGTTCCTGCTCTCCTCCTTCTTCCTCAGCCGATCCTACAACGTCCTGCTTTATCTGATCATAGCCCTCGCTCTCTCCCTGAGAGTGATGATCTCCGAGAAAAAGGGGATGAAGGGACTTCATTTCACGACCCTTGACGCCCTTAGCGTACTTGGTCTGGAATTCTCCCTTATAGCTGGGATCTATCTGCTCTTAAAGTTCACCACCTGATCCCATTGATAAAGTCCTTTTATACCTGAGCGTCACCCCGGCCATGATCGCCGCTACGACGACCACAACGAGCAGGATCAACGCGGGGAGATTTAACCTGCGGCTATATGCATATGCCTTGAACCCTGCGCTGTTATACATCTCACTGCCGATCTTCCATCTCACCGTATTGCCGTTGATCTCGCCGTTAGCCTCGACCAATTTCCCAGGCATGTTAAGCGAGATATTGTAGTCGGGGTCATGTTCGACTATGCCGATCAATCCCTCCTCCTTCATCCTCGTCTCACCCTTTTCGGAGAGCGTCTTTTCGACTTTTTGGGAGATAGCGTTGAGAGTGGCGTCATCGATGCTCTCTCCGATGGCCTCCTCTACCGCCTTTCGGAAATCGGTTTTAAGCTCATCCCCTTTCATCTTCCCCACGTATGCCGATTTGATCATACGACGTAGCTCCTGCCTGAACCGCTTCCATCTATCCGGCGGGATAGGACCGGCGATCCGCTCCAACTCCTCCGTAAGGGTCGCTTCAACTATGTCGGCGGTGACGGATGCCTTCAGTTCGGACAACGAGGCGAACTCCTCGGAATACTCATACTTAATGAAAGGAAAGCCGCGGGTTAACTTGAAGCTTATCGGCTTGTGAAGATATTCATCGAAGGGGGTCGATCCAAGTCGGTCGAACCGCGCCTCAGCGGAGAATAGATATCCGTTTCCCATCCTCCCCATGCTTTTGCTCCAGCCAGGACCTTCGGGCAGTACGGATTTCCCAAGCACTTCCTTCGCCTCCTCCACGTTCTTGCCGTCCGTCATAACCCTGATCGTCACTTTTCTCCGAGCGGCCCCTGAGGGTTCGATGGCGGTCTCCTCGGTGATGATCACCGATCTTATGCATCCGCTTATCCAGATCGCCAATAGGAGCGACATCATGGCCGTAAACCCGAGTTTCATAGCCTCACCTTCCGTCCTTTATCGGCCGAATCCCTGAGTTTAAGCGAGATCTCCGTCACCTCACAGGCCTCCCTAAAGGTGACTTTGGGCTCGCCTCCCCGTTCGATGCTCCGGACGAAATCGAGGTATATGTGGTCCTCCTCTTCGGGGATGTCGAGTTCGATTACCCCTCTACTTGAGGCGATAAGGATCAGGCGAGCGCCGTTTTCCGTAGCCTCGATCACACCCTTGCTTCCGGCCACCCTCAGCCGATCGTCGCCGTGTGTCGGAGCTGACATCGGCCGGAGATAATCCAGCCTTATGGTGGCGGTGCCGTTGTTGTCCAGCTTGAGCAGGATGCTGGCGTTGTCCTCCATTTCACCTATCTCCGGATGGGCGACATTTGAATGGTATGCCATACCTTCGACGAACTCCCTGCCCGTCGTCCATCTAATCAGGTCCAGCATATGGATCCCGATGAACGGTATCGTGCCTCCGAAGCTCTCCCTCCTCTTCATCCAATCCGGTCTGATGCCGAGCCGGTATGATTTTTGGGCCGTGACGAGCACCGGCTCGCCTATCCCACCTCCCGTGATTATCTCTCTCATTCGCACGTAGGCCGGCTCAAACCTCATCGTCATGAGCATCGTGACCTTCACGTCGCTTCGCCCGACTGCCTCTCTCACAAGGTCCAGATCCTCCAAGGTGGTGGTCAGCGGTTTTTCGGATATGATATGCACTCCCGCTCGGGCGCATTCCACTATCGTCTCGGCGTGCTCATTATTGACGTTGCATACGGCGGCGATATCCAGGCTCTCCCTCTCGAGCATCTCACGGTAATCGTGATAGAACCTCGTCTCAACCGTCACGGCCCTATGGCTTCTGAAAAGCCTAAGCGCCATCTCGTTTCTACATGCCACGGCGGAAAGCTTGGAATCCCCATGTCTGAGGATCCCCTCGAGTATCACGCCGTAGTGTCCCTCAAGCCCGATTAATCCAACTTTGAAGGGCATCCTTTCCCTCCGAAATTTTTA
>CAZHVH010000395.1:0-3696 GCA_964535855.1 uncultured bacterium | reverse complement strand
ACCTCCGGGAATTTCGTTCACCTAAATTTTCCCATATCCTGAACGTGACTTCAAGGGGGCAAAAAACTCCGACCTGCCCTCAGTTTTATTACCCTCTTTCAATGTGATCCTGGCTCAGCTTGCTATTCACTTCCGGGACAGGATAGAGGGATATCTATGAGACAAGGAGGGAGATCCTGAATGCGATACTTTCGAACTCGTTTCTCTATCGTGGGAAGCTAGATGTAGTCTGGCGTGAGCCGTTTGATATGTTTACAAAGCACGCTTCCGGTCGTGAATGGCGTGCCTGGGGCGATTCGAACGCCCGACCTTCAGATCCGGAGTCTGACGCTCTATCCACTGAGCTACAGGCACGCCATGAACATTCATAATGATAAATTATCTCCCCCTCGTTGTCAAGCATCGGACGATATGATAAAATCTACTTCAGGGATATAGGATTAGGGAGCAAAGATCCCTGACCATTTTGATGGTAGCATTGCGGGAAGCTCGCTTGATAGGGGTGATCTGGGAGAAACTCATGGCCGACGTCCTGAAGTCGAAGATCTCCTCGATCAGCTCCATCATTAAATCCCTATCATCTCAGGTTGAAAATCTCAGCTCGCTGTGCCGATCTATGCTGACGGAGATGCTGAGAACCTTCAACCTGAGCCGGGGTGCGGTGCTGATCTATGAGGACGAAAAGGGAAAACTGAGGGTGGAGAGCTCCGTGGGGTTCAACTTGGGTGATGAGATAATCATCGGCGAGGAGGAGATACAAAAGGTGATTTCCAACGATCTCATCATCCCGCCCAGACCAATCGATCTTCCGGTCAAAGCCTCTCTGATGATACCTCTGACCACCTCCGGACGATTTCTCGGCGCTGTGATACTGGGGGACAAATTCGGCGGCGGGAAACTGGAGGGATGGGAGGTCGAGATGCTCTCCTTCATGTCCGCTTATCTGGCGGTATGGATCTACAACTTCAAGCTGGTCGAACAGCTGCGCACGGCCAATTTCGAGCTCAATCACAAAGTCCTCCAGCTTGAGATGTTACACGAGATCGGCATGGGTATAAGCTCCATATCGATAGACCTCGATGAACTGCAGGATCAGGTGCTTACCCAAGCCGTCGCACTTCTCAACTGTCGGGGCGGTTGTATAATGTTGAGGGATGAATCTCAGGAGAAACTGCGTGTGACCAAATCGTTCGAGGGCGAGGATCTGATCGGAATGGAGATCGAACTGAGAGGGGGAGCATTGGCTAAGGTCATCGGCGAGAACGAGGTTCTGTCGGTCAAAGGCGGTGATGAAACCCTACCCTTCACCGGGACCAAGTTTCTGATAGCCCCGATAAGGGGACAGTATCAAACGCTCGGCGTTCTGGTCGTGTGGGATAAGGAGAGCAGAGATGGGGGAATACTGAATTTCACGGAGGAAGACGGGGCGCTGCTTTCGACCTTCGCTCTTCAGGCAGGCGTCGCGATCGAAAACGTCAGGCTTTACAGGGAAGCGCTTGAGAAAAGGGAGATAGAGGCGGATATTAAGGCCGCTGCGGACATTCAGAAGCATCTTCTTCCCGAGTCTGATCCTGAGGTAAAAGGGCTGGAGATATCGGGGATGAGTGTGCCATGTCGGGGCATCGGAGGGGATTACTACGGATATATACGGAAGGACGGTAAGCTCAGTATCTCCATAGGCGATGTGGCGGGAAAGGGAATACAGGCGGCATTGATGATGGCCAGCCTCTGGGCAGGGGTCCAGGCGGAGGCGCATGACCACGATGATCCCTCCGAGGTCGCCGCCAGCCTTAACGCTTTGATGTTTAAAACCACACCTCCGGAGAAATTCGCCACCTTCTTCTACGGCGAGATCGACCTCGAGGATTTCATCGCTCTCTACGTCAACGCCGGCCATAACCCGCCCATGGTGATATCAAGCGATGGAAAGGTCAGCCTTCTGACCGAGGGCGGCCTGCCACTCGGAATGTTCCAAAACGATATCATAAGCTACTCCACCGGAAAACTCCACTTTAAGACAGGGGACGTGTTGATCCTATATACGGATGGAGTGACGGAGACGACCAACGCTATGGGTGAGGTCTTCGGAGATGAAAGGCTGAGGCAGGTGGCACTTGAAACCAGACACCTGCCTGCCGCCCGTATAAAGGAGGAGATATATCGAAGCGTCATCCGATTTCAAGGCGACGAACCCCAGTTCGATGATCTCACCCTCATCGTGGTCAAACGAATCTAGTACGGACTAAGAGAAAAACATGTCGGCAGGGTTATCTTGGATTCTCATCTTCATATGGCTCTATCTGATACTACCCCCTCAGGATGGACTCGATCAGCTCCAGAGCGAACGAAAACGGAAACTGCGCCAGAAGGAAAGGGTGGAGAGGAAACTGTCTGAGGCCGCCGAGAGGGAGAAAAGTATATTAGGCGATCTGGAACGGCTTGATAGATCTCTGAAAAGAATGGAGGGCGATCTGGCCTTCTACGAGAGAAAGGTAAGCCGGACGGAGAGACGGATAAAGGAGCTCACCGAGAGCATCGCTCGTCTCTCACGCGAGGAGAAGGCCATGAGAGCGAAGGCGGCGGAAAGGTTAAGGGCGATGTATAAATTCGGATATAACGGGCTCGACAGAGGCTATATCTCGCTTTTGTTGGCCTCCAACTCCACCTCAGAGCTGCTATCCAGGGCTAAGTATATCTCCGCTATTGCCAAGGCGGACAGGGAGATGTTGATGAGGTTGAAATCCCGGATCGATCAGCTTCAGCGTCAAAGGGAGGAGCTCGAGCTGGAGAGGAGGAAGCTTGAAAGGGCGAAATCCACGGTCGAGCGAAGGAAGAGGGAGATCGCCCGTGCTCGGTCGGAGAGGAAGAGGCTACTTGACAGATACAGGGCTGAGAGGCAGATCTACGAGAACACGATCTCCCAGCTCGAGGAGAACATCAAACGGCTCGATTCACTTATGGAGAAGCTCTCGAAGGGCGAAAGACCGATGACCGATCTGGTCCATCTGAGCCTAAAGGATTTGGGCACGCTTCCATGGCCCGTCTCAGGCGATATCATTCCTAATCCGACGAAGGAACTGAAGGGCGTCACGATCAAGGCACCTCAGGGTACGGACGTCATAAGCATCTACGATGGAGTGGTCGAGTATGCCAGATGGTTTGACGGCCTGGGCATCGGCCTCATGGTCATAATAAATCACGGCCACGGATACAGATCCCTCTACGCACATCTCTCCGATATCGCGGTGAGCGAGGGGGAGAAGGTCAAGAAAGGACAGGTCATAGGCAAGGTCGGCGATACAGGATCACTTGTCGGCCCCGCCCTGTATTTTGAGATAAGACGAGGTTTAATACCGATGGACATAAGGAGATGGGTGAGATGAGAAAGGGAAAATCGACGATACCGATATGGTTCGCTCTTCTGCTTCTCCTGGCTGCCTTCTCTTACGGCCAGCAGCCTGAGAAGGCACAACCTCCAACTCAGCAGATGACCGAGAAGGAGAAGGAAGAGGATGAGGTTTTCAAGGGGTTTTATCTGATATCCGAGGCGTTCTCACGGATCAGATCGAGCTATGTCGAACAGCCCGATTCAGACAAATTGATCTACGGCGCTATAAAGGGCATGCTCGCCGAGCTCGACCCATACAGCCAATTCCTGGAGCCCAAACAATACAAGAACCTTCAGGTGGATACAA
Organism: uncultured bacterium; assembly: GCA_964535855.1. Lineage (GTDB taxonomy): Bacteria > Poribacteria > WGA-4E > B28-G17 > B28-G17 > JAGGXZ01. The sequence continues at coordinate 1 of CAZHVH010000395.1, read as the reverse complement.
A
>CAZHVH010000394.1:0-3709 GCA_964535855.1 uncultured bacterium | reverse complement strand
CCATCATAAGCTATGGCAAGGTTTCCCAACCCGATGCGCTTTATTTTTATCTGATCGGGTTTTTCATGTGGATACTCGCCCTGTTGCTTTTCATCTCAAAGCCGGAAGACGATATCGTGTTCCTCTCCTACCTTATGAGCGTCGGGTTTATGAGTATCTGCTCGGTGGATGCCGTCTTTTCCGTAAGTGAGCCGGGATGGCACTCTAAGTTCGTTCCTTTAGTTCAGTTCATCTCCTCGTCCTTTCTCCCATGTGTCTTTCTCAAATGCTTCGCCCTCTTCCCGGAGGTAAAGCGATTCGCCAGGGGTAAGCTCTTTAAATGGGGAATTTACGTCCCCGGAGTTCTGTTCTCCATCGGCATGTTCATCTCATATCTGGCCGGCAACAGCTATCGAAGGTCATTCTTTCTCATCGACATAAAACCCCTTTTCATTCCGTATATCCTTTTCCTATTCGGTTATTCGATAGCGGGACAGGTCTCTCTTTTACACACGTGGCTCTTCGGGGATAAGGTGAGCCAGCGAAAACAGGCGAAATGGCTGCTTTTAGGGATATGCCTCGGCATACTTCCCCTAACCTTCTTCGATGCGATCCCATTTATCCTAGGGGTTGAATTCCCATATGGTAGATTCTCAGCCTATACGCTTGTCCTGATACCGCTGTGTTATGGGATAGCCATTCTGAAACATAGACTGGTAGACATCGAGCTGGCGTTAAATCGAAGTTTGGTGTATACGGTTGTGAGTGGTATCACGTTGGCGGTTTACCTCCTAAGCTCACAGGTTCTGGGTAAGATCCTCTCGACGGTATCCCCAAGATCGGAAACTGCTATCGTGATGTCCTTCTCCGTTTTAGTTGTCACATTGCTTTTCGCCCCCATGAAGCAAAGGGTTCAAGAACTTGTAGACCGGCTTTTTTATCAGCGTGGATATAATTACCGGCGTATACTTCTCGATTTGAGTGAAACGTTAAGCGTGATGCTAAGGCTTGATGAGATATGCGAGACCGTCCTCCAGCTTGGGGAGACGTTTCAACCTCAATTCGCCGCCTTCCTTTTGAAAGGGGAATCGGGATATCAGATCTACAGGCAGATCGGGGACGAGGAGAAACTGGAGGATGCATTGAGTGAGCTTAACCTCGAGTCGGTAGGGGATAAACCCGAAAGGACAAACCAAAAGGGATTGATCGTCCCGCTTCTAAGCAAGGATGATCTCGTCGGGATTATCCTGCTTGGTGGGAAGCTCTCCGGGAAGCGTTACAACTCAGAGGATATATCCCTGATGAAAACGTTATCCCATCAGATAGCCGTTTCAATCGAGAATGCCATTATCTACGAAAAGCTGCGGGAGCGGGTGAACTTCATGGAGAAAGCTTATAACCAACTGATCGAGACGTTTAGGGAATCCCATCCGGAAATCTCCTCTCCTGAAAAGCCCGAATCGGAAAGGGGGGATGTGATTTCGGAATTGGATATAATATCGGAGGCTTTGATAAACAGTTCTGAGAAATTAAGGGAGATAGATGAACTGAAATCGCAGTTCCTTTCGAACGTCACCCATGAACTTCGCACGCCGCTGACATCCATCAAGGGCTACGCCGATAACCTGCTCGACGGCGTTGCAGGGGAGCTCAATGAGAAACAGAGGAGGTACATCGAGGGGATATCTCACAACAGCGAGAGGCTTGTGAGGATGATAAACAACCTCTTGAACCTGTCGAGGATTGAGGTTGGCAAACCAGAGTTCACACCGACAAGGCTTCCGTTGTTTCCCCTGATCAGCGAGATAGTGTTTGAGTTCACCCCTATCGCTGAAAAGAAAAAGGTATCGCTATCCCTCAACTCCATCTCCGATGTAACGCTTCTTGCCGATGGGGACAAATTAAGGGAGATAATCGCCAACCTGCTCGATAACGCCATAAAGTTCACCCCATCGGGAGGTAAAGTATCGGTTTACGTCGAAGACGGAGAAAGATGGGTGGGGATCTCCGTCGAGGATACGGGGATAGGAATACCGAATGAGGACCTGGATAAGATATTTGATAGATTTCATCAGATTCAGACGGAGGGGAGGGCAAGATCGAGAGGGATAGGGATAGGACTTGCCATCGTTAAAAACTTCGTTGAGCTTCATGGTGGGAGGATCCATGTCCAAAGCGAGCTCGGAAAGGGAAGCCGGTTTACAGTAATACTGCCTAAGTGGGAGGGATAACAGGGGGAGAGATCAATGGGAAAGCCGAGGATCCTGGTAGTTGATGACGAGGAGGATATAAGGGATCTCCTAGGCGATAGACTCCGGATGTACGGATATGAGGTTTTCACCGCCTCTTACGGTGCGGAGGCGCTTGAAAAGGTGGATGAGATGTTCCCCGAGCTCGTACTGCTGGATATCCTGCTTCCGGATATGGACGGCATTGAAGTTCTGAGCAGGATAAAAGGAGAACACCCGGAGACGCTTGTCATCATGATAACGGCGTATGGATCCGTTCAACGCGCTGTCGAAGCGATGAAACAAGGCGCGTATGATTTTATCGAAAAACCGTTCAACCCGGACCTTATCAGGATAAAAGTCGGTAAGGCAGTTGAGCGACAGTCGCTTATACGGGAAAACGAGTATCTGCGTTCAGAGCTTAAGGGCAAATATGATGAGATCATCGGGAAAAGCCAGAAGATGATGGAGGTTCTGAAGGCGATAGAGAAGGTCGCACCTTCAGATTCGACCGTTCTCATCACCGGCGAGGCCGGTACCGGCAAGGAGCTCGTCGCCCGAGCGTTGCATAGGAATAGCCCTCGCTCATCAAAACCATTTGTCGTCGTTAACTGCCCGGCAATTCAGCCGACTCTGATCGAGAGTGAGATCTTCGGCCATGAAAGGGGAGCATTTACAGGGGCGGTGGCGAGGAAAATCGGTAGAATGGAGAAGGCGGACGGTGGAACGCTTTTCCTCGATGAGATCGGGGACATCACCTATGAGGTCCAGGCGAAGCTTTTAAGGGCGATTCAGGAGAGGGAGTTCGAAAGGGTCGGCGGGACAAAACCCATTAAGGTGGACGTCCGTTTCATCGCCGCCACAAATCAGGATCTCGATGAAGCTGTTCGCGAGGGGAGATTTCGGAAGGATCTGTTCTATCGGTTGAACGTCGTGAACATACATCTTCCGCCGTTACGTGAACGTAAGGAGGACATCCCCCTCCTCGTCGAGCATTTTCTGCGGCATTATTCCGCTGCCGGCAAACAAGGGATCCAAATAAGCGACGAGGCGATGGAGCTTATGGTAAACTATCATTGGCCCGGAAACGTGCGTGAGCTTCAAAACTTCATCGAGAGGGCAATTCTGTTTATGGAGTCAGATATCATTCGTCCCGAACACTTACCGCGGGAGATAAAATCCAACGGCTTGCCCGCTTCCATGTTGGAGGATCTGATCAGACCGGGAACCACCTTGAAGGAGATGGAAAAGGCCCTCATCCTGAGAACACTCGAGGAGGTGCAGGGCAACAGAACAAAGGCCGCGAAGCTGCTGGGGATAAGTTTAAGAGGATTGCAATATAAATTGAAGGAGTACATGGATGAGTAAAAGACGGAGGGAGGTAAAAGAGATGGATTATACATATGAGGAGATCGCCAAGATGATCGACCACTCGTTGCTCCATCCTAAGATGACCGATGAGGAGCTGGAGAGGGGATGTCGTGTGGCGATCCATTACGATG
>CAZHVH010000393.1:0-3718 GCA_964535855.1 uncultured bacterium | reverse complement strand
CATAACAATGACTACAAATGACCATAAATGACGACAAATGACATTTTATTTCGGGGAGGTTAAAAATGGCGCGTAAGTATCTCATGCTTGACGCACGCATCATCGAACGGGTGGAAAACGCTCATCTTATGCCCGGCAGAGTCGACAAAAACCCGAACAATCCCCTGTTCCGTGAGGATAAACCGTGGGAGGTGCGCTTCGACAACCTCTACGCCAACGTCCTCTTCGACGAGGAAGAGGGCCTCTATAAATGTTGGTACAGCCCTTTCATCGTTGACGAAAGGGTGAGGCACACGCCGCGGGAAATGCGATCCGTGATCCCCTACCGCAAGGCCACGCCGAGGGGACGGGAGATGGGGATCTGTTATGCCGTATCGGAGGATGGGATCACCTGGGAGAAACCCGAGCTGGGGATCGTCGAGTTCGAGGGATCAAGGCGAAACAACCTCGTTGCGCGAGGGCCTCATGGGGCGGGGATATGGAAGGACAGGCTCGATCCCGATCCCGAACGGCGTTATAAGATGTTCGCGAGGTGTGAGCAGATGGCTGTGGCCTTCTCGCACGACGGCTTACACTGGTCTGAGCCGTTCCCCTGTCCGAAGATCCAAGCGAGGGGAGATACCCACAACAACGCCTTCCGGTCGCCTGAGCTGGGGAGATACGTCGGCATAACGCGGCTGTGGGATCAGGAGCTAGGGGTTCGTATCGTTGGCCGGACGGAAAGCGACGATTTCCTGAGATGGTCGAAGGCGGTGGAGGTGCTTCGTTCCCTCCCCGAGGAGGGGAGACGTCGTCAAACCTACGCGATGCCCGTTTTCCGTTACGCCGACCTATACATCGGGCTGCTCATGATGTTCAACACGGATACCGACACGGTGGATTGCGAGCTGGCGTGGAGCGCCGATACGATAAAGTGGCAGCGCGTGGCCCCCGGAGAGCCGCTTATCCCCCGCGGGCCGGATGGAAGCTATGACTGTGGCTGTATCTTCGGGGCAGCATATCCTATCGTGCTGAAGGAGGAAATTAGACTCTATTACAGCGGCAGCAACGGGCCGCACTCCAACTGGCGTGACGGGTTTTTCTGCCTTGCACACCTTAGACCGGACGGCTTCGCGTGCATGGAACCCAAATCCGCCCACACCGCGGCGAGGATCATGACGAGACCGATCGAGTGTCTCGGGAGGAACCTATGCTTGAGCGCGGATGCGGCCGGAGGATCGATCCGCGTGGCGATACCGGGCGTCGACGGATTCGGACTTGATGATTGCGAGCCCATCTCCTCCGATGTCACCGATCAATCGGTCAGATGGAGAAATGGTCGCGACCTCTCAGATCTCATCGGCAGGCGGATCAGGCTTCTCTTCGAGCTCAACTCCGCCCGCCTGTACGCTTTCAGTTTTTCATAACGGTCCGGTTTATTTCCGGTTTGAGAGAAAGGCTATCCGCCAGTACACTATCGCTGATCCGTAAGCTCCTTTGAGATGGGGTGCCAGAGGATAGAAGTGTTAATCGTCCGCCCTCTGTTTTTCCTCCTGTGGTTTTTCCACCTCGCGCGTTTTAGGGCTTTGATATCTGGATAGCAACGTCAACGCAAGGGCGGCCGACAACGCCACGGATGTCAGGATCTCCAGGGTAAGCCTCCCTTTGTCACTCATTATGGCGAAGGCTATGATTATCATAATTGTTATCAGCATGAACTTCATCTCGATCACCCGCGTTATTTATCGGCAGGATCAGAGATGAAGTTGAGCCATTTTACACTTGCCTTTCGCGGTGATGATTGTTAAAATTATACGTGTCGGGAGATCGGGGCGTAGCGCAGTTCGGTTAGCGCGCCTGCTTCGGGAGCAGGAAGTCGGAGGTTCAAATCCTCTCGCCCCGACCATTTTTATTTTTTCTACACACCACCTCCCCTTGTCTGAAACGGACGAGATGGATTCCAGGAGAAGAACCCCTGAGGTGCCAGAGGGAGATATCGACCTACCTACCGGGGAAGGCGTCGAGCTGTTCCATTCCATAGAGGAGCGCTCCGACCTGATAGATATCTATCTAAGGGAGATCAGCCATATCCCTTTGCTCTCACCGGATGAGGAGGCGGAATTGGCGAGAAAGGTCTCTCAGGGGGACGAGGAGGCCCGCAAGAGGTTGATCCTTTCGAACCTGAGACTGGTGATCAGCATCGCCAAGAAATACGTGAACAGGGGATTGCCCCTCATGGATCTGATAGAGGAGGGGAACCTTGGACTGATAAAGGCCGTGGAGAGGTTTGACTACAAGAGGGGAACCAGATTCAGCACATACGCATCCTGGTGGATAAGACAGGCCATCACCAGGGCCATAGCCTCTCAGGGGCGCACGATAAGACTCCCCGTCCACATACTGGATATGCTGGGCAGGTTGGTCAACGTCTCCCGAAGATTGGCTCAGGAGCTGGGCAGGCAGCCTTCGATCGGGGAGATCGCCGAGAGAATGGGGCTCAGCGAGGAGAGGATCGAGGAGCTCTTTAACTTCGCCCAGCGGCCCGCTTCGCTGCAGGATAGGCTCGAGGGGTTCGATGATACGTGCGTCGAGGACATGATAGAGGATAAAAGGGACTCATCCTTTGAGGAGCTTGAGAGGAAGTTTCAGAGAGAGGAGATAATGAAACTCCTGGAGAAGCTCTCCGAGAGGGAACGTGAAACCATAATACTGAGGTATGGGTTAAGGGACGGTGTGCCGCTCACCTTGGAGGAGGCGGGCAGAAGGTTCGGGGTCACAAGGGAGAGGGTACGACAGATCGAGATGGAGGCGATCGAAAAGCTGAAACGGTGGGTGAAGGAGAATGAGCTTACGTAAATGTCATGGAATACTTATAAGAACCTTCAACTTCAGCGAAGCGGATAAGATCGCCTCCTTCTACACGGATGAGGGAAAGCTGAGATTGATAGCGAGAGGGGCGAGAAAGCCAAGAAGCAGATTCGCCTCCGCACTTGAGCCCCTGAACTACGGCCAAGTGGTTTATTTTGAAAGGTCGAATTCCGATCTCCATTCCCTCAGCTCCTTCGACGTGATCAACCGGTTCGAACGGATAAAGGGGGATCTGGATCGATTCTCCTCAGCCTCGATGGCCGCGGAGCTGGTCGATATCGTCTCCGTCGAGGGGATGCCGGACAGAGACGGATTTCGCCTCTTCACGGAGTATCTGAGCCTGGTCGAGGGATCAGGTGAGCCGGATCTGGTCACATATGCCTTTGCCTTGAAATTTTTATCTCACAGCGGATTTAGACCTCAGTTGGAACGATGTGTCTCATGCCTTTCGCCGATCAAAGGCTCACCTTGGTTCAGCGCTTTATCAGGGGGGGTGCTATGTGCTAGCTGCGCGGCCAAATCCCGCGGACAACGGTTCGCCATAACCAGAGGGACGCTCGAGACGATGAGAAGGATGTTGAACGGCGATATCTCCCGATCAACCAGGTTCAGAGCGGATAGGGTCTGTAAGGAGGAGATCAGAAGGACGATCGCCTCCTTTATCCGAAGCCAGACCGATAGGGAGTTGAGGAGTCTGCGTTTCATCGAATCCATCGAGAGGGTGGTTCCATGAACTTTCAGGAGATGATAATGGCGCTTGAGAGGTTTTGGGCCTCTCAGGGATGTGTGATACAGCAGCCGTATGACGTTGAGGTCGGAGCGGGAACCTTTAATCCTGCCACCTTCCTCCGCACGCTCGGACCGGAGCCGT
>CAZHVH010000392.1:0-3721 GCA_964535855.1 uncultured bacterium | reverse complement strand
CCTTTCCAGGCGCTCCCATCCCAGTTTTCTCCCCGTAATGTTTCCCAACAAGCACCAGATCCAGTATATCCACCTTTCCGTCTCCGTTTACATCTCCCTCTGGCCCGGATGACCCGTAGTTCTTGCCCACCATCACGAGGTCGAGTATATCTACCACCCCGTCCCTGTTGACGTCCCATCCACCCTCAACCTCAACCCATCTCCAAACGGGATCGGAGATATCCCCTCCCTCGCTTTCGGCGTAGAATATCATCCTGTAGATGCCGGGCTGAGTAAACCCATCGTATCTCCCCTCGTAAACCCCTTTCGATTCGCTGTATTCCAACTGGACGGCATCGAACTCCCACCTCTCCTTATAATCGGGCGGCAGGATCTCCATCCACACGCTCTTGACGTTCACCCCGGACACCCTGACCCGGAAGCTGGCCTCCTCTCCTCCCCTCAGCTTGATGGATTCCGATACATCCACTATCTCGGGAATCTCAACACCGGCTGTCGTGACCTTCGCCGGGATGTATCTCTTATCCATCACGAAGTAATCCCCCTCATCGTTCAACCTGTCGTCCCCATTGGCGTCGAACCAGGGAGTCTGACCGAACCCCTCCTCCATTATCTCCACCACCTCACGCATCGCCTCTCCAAGGGAAAGCTCAGCATATATCCTCCTACTGAGGAGACAGGTGAAGGAGGCCGACCCGGCTAGCGCCGTATCGTCCTCACTCGTGCTGCAGATCACTATCCGTCCGGGCTTTGAAAGCCTCTTTACGAACCCACCTGAGAAGCAGGAGTCTATTATCACCGTGATGTCCTTCACGCCGCTTCCTCTTTCAAATTCATCCAGCCACCCCTCCAACTCTTCCGCTTTGAGGTAGGAGTTCGGATTGCTTTCGGAGGGCTTAGGCTGCAGGGCGATCTTACCACCTCTCAGCCCTTCACCTATCAGATACACGAAGAGCGGCATCTTCTCCTTCCCACCCCCTGCCTCTTTCATCTCCTCCATCGCCCATTTGGTGATCGCCTCCTCGAGCTTTTCCTTTGAGGTGACCTCATCCACCACAACGCCCGTTATCCTCCCCGGGCTGAGCAGGTAGATGTCATCCTCGGAGAGGCCTCGCATGCTGAACATCCTCTTGTATGCCGCCCTCACCATATACTCGAACTGCTTCCATCTTTTCCTCTCATTGTAATCAATCCCGCAGAGGGCGATGATCGCCTTGGCGAGCGTCTTGACGATGTAATCGTTCTCCAGATACACACCATTGAAGAGTTCATCTCTCTCCCAATCGAGCCCTACCTTCCATATCCCCTCCATATCCGGCCTGATATTGATGGTGCCTACACCGTAGGCGTCCGTCGTGACATATTCCGTCCTACCCTCACCGGACGGATTTTTGATGACCACCCTCACCTCTCTCCCTTTCAGGCTAGGCTGCAGCCTGAACTTGAGCTCCACCTCCTTGCCAACCTCTCCGTGTCCTGGGAAGGAGATCCAATCCACCCAGCTATCCCCTTTGAGGATGGTGAATCTATCGTCGCTTTCCGCCCCCTCGTACTCCTCATCCCCCTCCCATTCGGCGGATGCAGTCCATGTGCCTACGGGATGTTTGATGCCTTCTGAGAACTCATTCACCTTCTTTCTCACCTCGAACCTCCCCTCGCCGTCCGTAACAGTTCTTATCTCCACCTTCTCCCCGGAAGGTGAGGTGAGGGTGATGAGAATTTCCCTCGCTCTGAGCGGTTTCCTATCCTCCCCGGAGAGCTTCCCGCTGAACAGGATAGTTGGGTGTTCTCTGAGCTCCTTATCGTAGTACTTCACCCTACCCTCGCTGACGGAGAGGATGAGGAAGGAGAGTTTTCTGCCGACCTTGAGGGATAGCTTCACCTCCCTGCTTATCCCCATCCCCTGGGCGAGCAGGCGAAACTCATACCTCCCTCGCTCGAAGTCCTCGGGCACCGCCAGGGTCAGCTCGCCCATCTCGCCTGGTTTGAGCCTTTGGGGGTTGAGGGTGGCGAATATACCTTCAGGCAGGTTTTCTGTGGAGAGGTCCACCTCCCATCTGAACCCGTTTTTCGGGATGATAGAGACCCGGTATGACACCTTTCCGCCCCGATCAACCCTTTTCTCCGTCTCGTCCACCTTCAGGGTGAAATCGGCGCTCAGTAGTATCTCCGTCTCCGCCGATGCCCTCTCGCTCTCATTCCCAGCCTGATCGATACACCAGATCTGTATTCTCGCTTGGCCATCGGAAAGCCCGCTCGCATCAAGCTCGAGGGCGAACTTACCATCACCTCCTACCTTTACATTCCCTTCAACGATATTTCCCTTCGTATCTGTGATCTGGGCCCAGACGGTGCTGCTTGCCTCAGCTCTGCCGCTGATCTCCACTTCCTTGGCGTTTGCTCTTGTTATCACATCGGGGACTGAAAGCTCGGTCGGTTTCTCAGGGACGATTCCATCTAACCTCACCTTCGTATCGCTCTCCTTCCGGCTACTTCCACCAAACTTATCCTCCAGCACAGCAACCACCGCCAAATCCTCGACGTAATCCTCCTCCTTCACGGTATAGCTCCCCGTCCATGTTCTATCCCCTGTCATCTTCAGATCGCCGGAGATCTTATCTCCTATCGTGAACTTTCCTTTGATCGCCACCTTTCCGTCATCAGCCTGTCTGACTGTTATTCTCAGTGTATCTCCTACTTTCAGCCACTTCCCCTTGCTATCCTCCTCAACAGATGCTATCCCAGGAGGAGGAGGTTTAACGACTTCAAATTCAATCCAATCGCTTTCCGAAGGTTGGTATTTCTTATTTCCTTCCCATCTCACCTTCACTCTCCACTTCCCCACCTCCTCTATCTTTCCTGGCTTGAAACTCCATGCAAATTTACCTTCCGCATCTGTTTTCAGCTTTTGTGTTCTCTCTTCCCCATCTGGTGACACAACTTTAATCTCGATCTCCACCTCCATCTTGGGACTAATTTCGCCGCTGAGCCTAACCTCATTGTAGCCGAGCTCTACCCTGCTTAGAGGAGCAAGCCTGATGCTTGTCTCCTTCCTTTCCCATGCGATGAATCGAAGTTGGAGTTCCTTTTCAATTCCTTCCCCATATCCTTTCAGCTTGAAGGTGTACCTCCCTTCCTCAAATTCTGAGGGGAGGAAGACTTTCACCGTTGCTTTTTCACCGGGGTTTACCTCTCCAGGGTCAATCTCTACTGCACTCACACCGGTCGGTATGCTCGACGGTTCGAGCTTTACAGGAAATCTGAAACCATTTTTCCCCTCCACTTCAACTTCCCAAGAGATGCTTTCGCCGATTTTCACCTGCTTCTCAACCTCGTCCACTTTTAACTCGAAGTCTGCAGATAGGAGAATTTCCATCTCCGCCGATGTCTTTTCGCTCTCGTTTCCAGCCTGATCGACCGCCCATGCCTCTATCTTCGCCTTGCCATCCGCCAGCTCCCTCAAATCGAGCTTGACCGTGAAGCTTCCATTCTCCCCCGCCTCTGCGCTTCTGCTAACACCCCTCCCGTTCGCATCGATAATCTGAATCCAGACCGTGCTGTTGGGTTCCGATCTTCCTGAGATCTCAACCGCTTTGGCGTTCACCCTCGTTATCACATCGGGGAAGGATAGGTTCGCCAGCTTCTCGGGAGCAACCCCATCCAGTTTCACCTTCGTATCGCTCTCCTTCCGGCTACTTCCACCAAACTTATCCTCCAGCAC
>CAZHVH010000391.1:0-3741 GCA_964535855.1 uncultured bacterium | reverse complement strand
CCAAGGCTGTATCCAGGGTCGGTGCGATAGGACTCATGCAGATCATGCCCTCGACCGCTGAATGGCTTGGGTTCGAGGGTGACGAGGAGCTGTTGTTCCTACCTGAGATAAACATCCGTTTGGGTTGTTATTACGACAGGTGGCTGATTAAGTTCTGGATAAGGCAAAACAACGCGGAGGATGGGATGCTTGAAGCGCTAATGCTTGCGTCATACAACGCAGGACCCGGGAGAGTGAAAAAAGAGGTAAAGAAACATGGGTTAGAACGATTTCATGAAGGAATACCGGCAGAGACGAGAGGGTATGTCAAAAGGATCTTCAGGTACAGGGCGGAGTACTTATGGATCACCACACAAAAGCTAAGACGACGCTGTTTGGAGTAAAAATGGGTTAGTTCATTCAGGTTTCCGTTGAGGTTGGATAAAGCTCTAATTGAACAGGGAGGTTAGGCATTTCTTTCACCTCGATGTATCCCTCTGCGAATTTTGCCAGTTTAGGATCATAGCTGTAGATGCAAGAGGCATTATGGGCAACTGCAGTTGCTACGATGAAGCAGTCAGCTTTTAACTCTTCTCTCGAAGCGGAGAAATCCTCCCTTAACCTATCATACGTGTTATCATCTTGCTTTGATCGCCAGATCCTTGCGAACATACTGGCTGCTATAAGATCGCAGGGTAGAATTATAAATTTCCGGGTGAGATAGTTGATAATCTGAGCGTGGTCATCAGCGGGCACTCGCATCAGGAATTCGCCTAATACAATGGATGGAATTGCCACCTTATCTCCGCTTCTGTCGAGGTGTTTAAGGAAGGCTTTGGTCTTTGGAATCATGCTTTCCTGACCTGCCTCCGCTTCTTCTTTTACGCCCCAGATCAGAAGGTGGGTATCCAGACATACCAAGCCCATAATTATTCTCCGCGTATCTGAGACACATACTCCTCAACGTCGGTTATATCCTCATAGTATCTACCACATAATTCGGCCAATCCGGACATAGCCTCAGAAGCTGACGTGTCTTCGTATTCTGTTATGTCTAAGATCTCGAAGGATACGATTGAATGATCTTCGATATCCCATCTTGCTTTGCCTAACAGACCAACCCACGAGTACAATCGTTTTCCTAGTTCTTTGGCCATGTCCTTTGACACGTCACAGTGGATTAGCTTTTCTCCTGAGACCTTAATCGAGACTCTCGGTCGGGTGGCACCTCCTACTCGCTCTACGATTCCATATATTACCGTATTACTGGCGACATACAGATCGGGAATTACTATCTCGGTTGCCGGTGTGATCTTAGCATCCGGTTTTTCACTATCCGGTTGATTGCGGAGTTCTATTTCGCATCCTTTCTTTTGGGAGAATTTCACAAGGTTTCTTATGGGATCGATGGATGATCTAGGCAAATCGGCATAGTTTCCATCTTTAACGGCGAGTGTAAAGTCATAGAACGCTTCGGCGGCATAAGTTGAATGAGGGTATAATCCCAGTTTAGCACACTTGTTTTCGATGCTCACCAAGCTTATAGAGGCTTCCACCTCTTTATCGCCTTTGCTTTGAGCGATCTCAACGATGGCTTTTTCGAGATTAACCAGGACCTCCGCTAGCTCAGAGGCAGTTATGTTATCCGGTGAGATATTCTCGCCTACCAATCTGATTTCCATCAGCTTGCTAGGATCAACCAAGACGCATCACCTACCTGATCAATTTCCCTCTATATCGGCAGATATCCTTTCTCACATTATACTTCAATCGTGTAGTGATGTCAATTCGCTCTTTTTATTCCTATTTTGACTCAACTTCTTTATTTAAGAAGTTCGGGATGTTCCCTGAGATAGTTCCATGCCCAAGGCTGGATATTGTAGGCGAAGCGGCCACTTCCATAACCGGCAATTGATGGGCGATAGAGTATTCCCTTTGCTACCAGTTCGTTTATGACACCATTTTGGATTGTGAAGTATTGGGCGGGAGTATCTTCATCTATGTATTTCGACAGCACCTCTTTCTCAGCCTGGGAGAGGTTATGCAGTGCTTTTTTTCTGGATGCTGAGCTTTTCATTCTGGTGGCCAGGGTCACAATCAGATTTGCGATCAGCAGGGAAAGGCATAGGAGCAATACAATGCTGATCCACGGCAGGATTTTCTGTCGTATTCCGGTTAGTCCGAGGTATTCCAGCAATATGGGAGGTGTAAGCAAGATGACCAGGCCAAAGATTATCAAGCCCATGTTAATCCTGACCTCACTGAGGATCTCAAGATATTTAGGAATGAGTTTCAACCCATCAATAATTTTACCAAACATCGGACTGATCCTCAAGTTTTTCTCAGCGAGGCTTTGGAGTTGGCGTGGGGATAACTACTTTGGAGGCGATCTTTATGAATGCTTGGCCGGATTGATTTTCAATTATTTTTACGGCAGGTGTTCCGTTGAAGGTATGCGTGGTAGAGTGAAATACCGATAACACCAGATCCCGCAGGTGAGGATCATCTTCCAAATTCTCAATCTTCGAGTGGAAACCAATTTTCCCCTTAGCTTGTTCCCTATCAATATGTCTTCTATGACTTTTATATAGGGAATGATTCGCCAATTTGCATGCGATTTCTTCGGCTTTGGATTTCGCATCCGGATCTGATGAAAACATATATTTCTCAAGCCATTCCGCTACTAATATTCGGGATAAATCAATGGCATGTTCACATTGAACTATAAGTGCAGGACCGTATTGACTGATAATAGGCAACCAAACTCCCAAGTTTTTAGGGTCTTCCTTGCATTCCTTCTTCGCCCTATCGAATTGCTCAATAATTGCTTGGGCAGGTATAATCTGAACGCCTAATTGCGTGTGAGCTATCACCTGAGGATCTATTGGACCTATAAATGAATGTTCGCCCATTATGATTACATCTGCAGCGCACGCAAGCATGGTAGCGGCGGACATAGCACCAAAAGGGATTATCGCGCGAATGTGTTCGAACTTTGATCGCAGATATTTCACCAAAGCTTCCGTGGCCTCTGCTGATCCACCTGGGCTATGTATTATCAAGTCCAAATCCGGGCCTGAAAGATTTGAAGTTACCTCCATAAATCCTTGGATGTCTTCATCAGTGATGTTTATTAATCCTAAGGGTATGTTGGGAGAAGGTTGTGTCCAGTTTGAGGCATATAGGATAGTTTCTCTACCGGTGTAATCAGATAACTTCCCTAGGTATTTCCTTCTGATAAGGTCAAAAGCGGGCTTACCGGATTGTTGTCCAGCTTTCCTGAGTTCCTCTAATATCTCGTTCCAAGTAGGCATGGTAATGCTCTGTCAGGAGGTGCGATTTGTAGTAGTAGATATAAACTTGGGATATATTTCCTTAAGATACATCATAGAAGTTCGCATCGACTTCTCGTATTCTCCGTAGACGGCGATCAGATCGTCTATGCCTGGCAACTCTGCGATTTTCCTCAGATCTTCAAACTCCTTTTCACGTTTTGCTATGAGTTGTTCTTCACGCCCCTTCACTCCTTCACCTCCACCCTTTACCGTTGCCTCTTCTCTATTATCGGCAATCTAGAAAGAAAATTGAGCCTCGATTTGATCTGTTTAACATTATACACCATTCACGACCTGATCCTCAAGCTTTTCAATTTCTATCCTTGGGAGGCAGGAGCCGACAATTATCATCCAATTCCCAGAACTCCTCCGGTCAAAAGCCAGAGAACGCCTGTACCGATTTTCCCAGCGTAGAACCTATGGATAC
>CAZHVH010000390.1:0-3744 GCA_964535855.1 uncultured bacterium | reverse complement strand
ACTGAGCTTATGTCCGCCTATCCTGATCGGCTCGGAAACCTCAGGCAGCTCGGCCTCTCCGTCTGATCCTTTAGATATGCCGTTTCATCCGGCAGGCAGATATCCCGTATGCTACAGCCGTTGCATCTGTTGTCGTGAACCGGTTCGGGGGGATTGGGGTTTGAGGCGATCGCCCTCGCACGCAGGATCGCCTCCTTTGTGCGGCTCCTAAGATCATCGTCGAACTCCACCTTTCTGCGGCGATGGGAGCTGATGTAGTAGATGTAGCCGAAGGGGATCTTCCTTCCGAGGGTTTCCTCAAGCACCATCGCCTGGAGACAGAGTTGGATCTTATCGTTGAGCCATCCACCTCCTCTGCCCTTTTTGTACTCCACCGGATAGATCTTCCCCTTTTTCTCCTCCAGCAGGTCGACGTATCCGGCCACTCCGAGGTTTTCGGAGGCTATGTATTGCCTTCGGGTGACGATTCTATCCCGCTCCTTTCTTCCCCTGACGGGTTTATCCACCCGTTCGTGTTTGATCTTCCCCTCGGTCGTATGAACGTTATCCTTCCACTCCCCCTGAACGAACTCGTAGTGGAACCTCCTGGGGCAGTAGATGAGGGTGTTGATCATGGAGATGGGGATGAGGTTATCCTTCGCCATCTTCAACCTCCGATGAATATGTCTCTATCTCCGGTTTCAGCTCAAGTGCTTCGGCGTGTTGGCGCCATCGGCTTCTGAGTTCGGCGTGAACCAGATATGCCTGCGTGCCGGTGATAATGAGATACCCGACCTCTCCCTCCTGAAGCGTCACAATAAGGTCGCGAACCTGAAGATGAGCTGTTTCCAGATATTCCATCAAGGCCCAGCGGTTGTCGAACTTCAGTATCAACGCCGGAATGTATTCCCATTTGATCCTGTCTTTGATCCTCCCATCTAACGGTATCACGTGCTCCATTCCGGATTTTCTATAGAATAGCTCGATCTCGATGTCTCGCACGCATACCGGACGACCTACATACAGCCTGTCGAACTGTTCCTTGCTCATATCGGATTTATCCCATCTGTATCGCACATGTGCCCTTTGTTCTCTGAATCCCGTCACCTTCAAACAGATGGCGTCATATTCCCCCCAGTTTCCCGTAGCCTCCTTGAACTCCCTCCTGCTCATCAATTCGAACTCATACCAGTTGAGCACATGTAACAGATCGTAGGAGGTGTAGTTACTCTCGCTCTGGAAGATATGATCAGGGTCATAGATGTTACATCTCGGTCCGTCGAACGAATCCCTGAAGTGGAACAGCGCTTTAGAGACGGTGTATTCGCGTTTGACGAACGGGATGAGCCTCTTGCGCTGAAATCTGGCGACTTTGTTGATCAGATCATTCCTTCTCTCATCCGGAAGCTCCTCCAACTCATCGAGCTTATCGTCTTCCCAGGCCCTCCATTTGATGTATCTCCATGCTGCTCGCCGCCACAACATCCTCGAGTAATCCGAATCCCTTTCATCCTCCTCGATAATCAGGTTCAACCTTTCACACGTATCAAACCATCTGATCCTCCATCTCAGCTTCTCCGGTGGGATTTCGCTTTCGGGGACGAACACCCCTTTAACCTTCGCGTATAGGTTGTCGACCATCCACCTGTAATCCCTATGAGTTGTCCGGTAAAGCTCATAGATCGGCCTGAACGCTTCCAGCATGCCCCAGGAGGAGATGTAGGCGTAAAATGCGTTGTTGACTCCCATAACCGACTTGACCAGCTCGGAGAATTCCGTTCGGTCGAACTCCTCCTGACCTCGTTTTTGGAGTTCCGTTAAAAGTTTGCCTCCCACGAAACCGAAGGCGTGGCTCGGTATATCCGTCTGGGGTTTACCTAGAACTCGGCCGACCCGCCCCAATCTCTGCACCAGCTCGGCGCCGTCCAGAGCCTCAGCACATCGCCGCCCTCGCCGAAAAGCTCTAAATAGAGATCAGACATTCTCCCACCTCCCACTTTCATAACCGTCTATACGCTCTTGAACGCCTGATGATTGATCGTATCGTAACTATTCTTTCCTTTACATCCACGCTGTATATGATGCGATAACTACCGACTCGATACCGATATAGTCCCGAGTATTGCCCCCTTAGTTTTATTATGTTAGGGCCAAACAGAGGATTCTCAGCGAGGGCATCAATTGCCCTATTGATTCTCCTCGCCATCCTATCATCTAAACTCCTATATTGACGCTCTGCTTCCGCTGTCAATTCTATTTCAAACATCCCGTCTGATTTCCCTCCACGGCTTTACTCTTCCCGCTTTGACGTCCTCTTCAGCTCTTTTAAGACTCTCAACGATCTCGGGATCACATGCCAGCTCTTGAGTGGCCTCCCATGATTCCTTGTCGTATAGATACGACAGATAATCCAAGGCCATCTTTAACTTTTCCAGCGGTAGCTGCTGGATTATCTCCTGAGCCTGCTTGCGTAAAGCATCTGTGGCGTTTTTCACCTCTCACACCTCCTCGTTTGCCCTAAACCCATTGTGGTTTTATAACCTGTACCACAGTAGAAGGCGAAGTTCGCGAGGACGTTCAGGAGATGCAGCGCATCCTCGGAGATCTTCCACTTCACCTCGAACTTCACCCTTCCCTTAAAGCCCACCTGTTTTCCTACTGGGAACTGCATCATCCGGGTCTGTATCCTGTGTTCCGCTACGACGACGTTCTGTATCGCCGACCTCACCAGATCCACGTCCATCGGTATCGGCGAGAACTCGTTCCATTTTCTGAGCCACGAGTTGAAGCAGAGCTCGGGCAGAGGTAACACCTGGGTGTACGTGCCGCCTGCCCCCTGTACCCTGAACGCCGTCGGTGATCGGAACTCCATCGGAAACCTCGTCGAGGTGCCGCCGGACTCTATCAGCTTCTCATAGCTCGTATATCCGCTCCACGGATCGGCTCCTGAGGCGATCACGCCTGTGACCTTAAAGTTGGCCTCGCCCAGCCTGATCTCCATCCCGTTCGTCGAGAGGAAGAACTTCGCCAGCGCCTCGTAGATCTCGCCGCTCATCAACGTGAACCGCATCCAATACTCGTTCTCCGGCGAGAGGATCAACTTTTTGTTCTTCCTGTCGCTCCTGAATTTGCCCTGCAGCGGTGAGACGGTGAAGGGTTTCCTCCCTGTTCTGGAGTGAAGCCTTCCGGCAAGGGCAGGATCGACGGCTTTGATCATGGCGAAGAAGGCCGCGTGGCCGTAATGACCCATCGTCGGGGGCAAACTCGCCTCGCCGACCGGAATCATCTTTATAACCGTACTGGTCAGGTCTATCATTAATTAAATCCTTCCAATGAAATCTCCAAACTCCGACGATCAAGCCATCGGACATCGAACGCTGGACTTTGGACATTGGACTTCAGTGCAAACCATCCCTATTATACAAGATCAGCGGAAGATATGAGGGACAACATACCTGTCCCGCGGCGAAATGGATCTCAGGTTTTCGGTCGAATTTTCACCCATCCCAGGGTTGTCAACCCTTCCACGTCGGCACGTCGGGTTTTCGGAAACGGCAGATCGGATTCAAAGCGTCTGCCGATTCTGTATCGCCTCCTCAGCGGGATGAAATCGCTCTCCCCCAGCTCATCACGCATCAGATCCCCGATGGTTTTCATCCTCCATCCTCCGCCCCAGCCGCTTCAATTTTAACGCCTCTTTTACGACGATTTATAGATATCACCTCTTGTTCCTATCTTTAGCACTTTGACGATATGGGCCTCATA
>CAZHVH010000389.1:0-3750 GCA_964535855.1 uncultured bacterium | reverse complement strand
AACCTCTCGTAGAGCCTCTCGGTCCAAAGCGATCTATAGGGGCCGAAGTTAACCAGACCTAAGGGTCTGGGGGCTATCATCCCGAGCGCCTGGGGTATGTCCAAAACCTTTAGTATCCCGATTATGTGTCCGCCGTCCAGGTGTGTCGTGGGGATGGAATCGGCCACCACGCCTCCCACCTCCTCGTCCAGCAAGGCCGCGTAGACGCACGCCACGCCCGCGTCCCCTTTGCCGTAGAGGAATATCCTCTCGAACTCCTCCCTCAGGAACCGGATCGCCTTTAAGGTGTCGTGTATCGCCATCGTCGTCCAAGTCAGCCCGATCCAGAGGGCGGATCTCGTCAGATGTCTGAAATCGATCGTATTGGACGGGTTGGGCGCGCTCAGGCCGGCTCCACGAGGCTCGAAAACGGCGTAGGCATGTCCGCCGCCCACCCTTCCCATCACCTCCCGGACGCTCTCGTCGGGGTTGAGCACGGCCAAGAGGAGCTTATCGGTCGGTTCTTTTGGGGTTATAAGTTCGAGCCACACATCCATCCCTCCTATCTCCCCCTGATAGACCAGGTACCGCCTCTCACCCGCCATGTAGTCGCCTATCATCTCCATCGAGAGCTCCTCATCGGACCGTTCGATCCAGCTGAGTGGGGTCTCTATCAGCCGACGTCTGAGCTCCCGTTTGGTCTCCTCCCACTCCTCTTGTGATGAAGGCAGTCTCACCCTGCCGCGCCTTGTGATCAGCTCGGGCAATAAGTCGAGTCTATCGGGTTCGGGCGGAGCGCCGTTGAAAACCGATGTCACCCTCTCCCCATGTTCCTCACCTCCGAGCTCTATCATCGGCTTTTCCTCACCGGCGATGTGTTCGTCGAACCACCTGTTTATCGTCTCGATCGTCTCGGGCTGGTAGGAGTGCGGACCCGGATACTCGAACAGCTCGCATTTATCGGCCTGACCGTAAAGCTGGTAGATCCTCTTTATCCTTTCATACATCCCCCTCCACCCTTTGGGCGTGTAGAGGCTGTCGTGTATGGCGAAACAGAGCAGTAGAGGTCTAGGGGCTATCAGTGCGAAAAATTCAGACGTGTCCCTTTGGTAGATGTTGAAGAGCATCATGCAGTCGCAATGTCCCCAGGCGTGCCTGTGACCCACCAGGGTTTCGATCGAATCGGTGCCGGCCACGGAAGCGACCGCCTTCACCCTCTCATCGGCGACGGCCAGGAAAAGCGAATGGGCCCCTCCGCCGGATATACCCGTAGCGCCGACTTTATCAGGGTTTACCTCGGGCAGCGATAGAAGGAGATCCAGAGCTCTGATCGAGTTCCAAAGCTCGCCGCCCGCTGGGGTGTATCCCAGCGATACCCAGTCGAACCTCTCCCCGTAATAAAGCCCGTGGTGATCCCCGGGGTTGTCGCCCTGCTCTATGGTGTCAAACGAGAGGCAGAGATACCCCCTCTTGGCCCACATGATCCCGTGCGGTTGATACCCGTGCGTCCCTATGGGCCGGTGTCCACAGACGTAGAGCACGGCGGGCAGCTTTCCATCGGGCATGGGGTCGGGTCTGTAGATATGGGCCGTACCCCATACCTCCGGAAGTATCCGATAGGCCACCTTTTCGACCCTGTACCTTTCTCCCCAAAACTCCCCCAGGGTTTGAGGATCGAGATCACATTTTTCGGGCATAGGGTCTAAACCCATCATCCTCATGAACTCCTTCAACCTTCCATCCCTTTCATCCTTCCAATCCTGAAGGGTTTTTATCCCCTCAAACGCCCTCCCGGTTATCCGGGTGGCCGTGCGCGCTATATAATCCCAGAGCGTTCCTCCCATCTTTCCATATCCTCCCTTCGACCGCAGACATTATTTCCGAGGCAGGTGGGCGATAGCACCTAAAGCCGACTCATAGACCTCCCTTATCGGTATGTCGGCCTGCAGGGCGATCTGGCGACACGATTCATATTCGGGGGCATATTTAACCTGACCCTCTATTCTTGTGACCTTGACCTTCACATCGCCGTATGGCGTGCGGACGGTGATCACCTCCCTCGGGAGCTTCAACCTGCTCGCCTCAATCATTCTGACACCTATTGTGCTGGTCTCAACGAGGATCGTCCGGGACAGCTCCGTCTCCCTGCCCTTGGGCGCTATCACGGTGAGCTTTATCCCCGGCCGGTTCTTTTTCATGTATATAGGCGTGAAAAAGACGTCCAGCGCCCCTTTTTCGAACAGCTTCTCCATCGTATATCCCAGCATCTCGTGGTTCATGTCGTCTATGTTCGTCTCTATCAGGACCACCGTATCGGTCTGAAGTTCCGATTCGGTTTGACCCAGAAAGATCCTGAGCAGGTTCGGCTGTTGTCGTAGTTCCCTCGATCCGGCTCCGTATCCGACCGCCTCTATCTTCATGGGCGGCATAGCGCCGAATTGTGAGGCGAGGGTGGAGATTATCGCCGCGCCCGTCGGCGTGGTCAGCTCCGCCTCTATATCGCTTTGTCTCACCGGTATGTTCCTGAGAAGTTCCGCGGTTGCAGGCGCCGGGATCGGTATGACGCCATGTGCCGATCGGGTGAACCCTCTTCCCAGCGAAGGGGGAGATGAAAATATCCTTTCAACCCCCAGAAGATCGAGGGCGATCGACGTGCCGACGATGTCCACGATGGAATCGACAGCACCCACCTCGTGAAAGTGAATCTTCTCCTTGGGTATGTTGTGAACTTTCGCCTCCGCCTCGGCTAATCTATCGAATATCCGCTTGGCCATTGTTTTGGCGCTATCGGATATCCCGCTGGAATCTATGATCCGGAGTATCTCAGAAAAGGTGCGGTGTGGATGATCGTGGTCGCCGCCCTCAGAGTGAAGGATAACGGAGAATTTGGTGGCCGAGATGCCATGTCTCGATATCCTTTCAGATCTCAGGCTATATCCGTGAAGGTCGAGCTTTTCAAGCTCGATCCTGATACGTTCCAGATCGACCCCCAGATCCAGCAGGGCCCCCAGGGTCATATCGCCGCTGATCCCTGAGAAGCAGTCGAAATATATCGTCTTCATAGCAAACTCCTCAAAGGAATTATCACGATTAATTCTAACGCGGCGGGGATAAACAAGTCAAACTCCCTTACAGGAGAATCAGGATTGCGGGGATTACGGCCTCTTAGCGTGCCGTTTGAGTATGATCAGGTTATAGGTCATCCTCGAGATGACGGCGTAGAGAACCGTTCCAGCCACAAGCCAGATCGCTATGTCGGTTCGCCTCAGGAATCCCCCCCCGACCAGGAGGATGATCCTGACGAACCTGAGCGAGAACTTCTCCTGTAGTTTCACCTCCCCTTTGGTTAAGCCCTCGACGGCCGAGTTGATATAGGTGGCCAGCGGAATGCCCACCATGGAGATAATGGAAGGTATGGGATGTGCGATACCGCCGAGAAGCATGCCAAGGATGAAGATCAGATCTGAATACTTATCTATGATCTTATCGACGAACGATCCAAAGGCTGAGGACTCTCCCCTCGCCCTGGCAACACACCCATCCAAGAGATCGAAAAATCCGTTGGTCAGTATCAATATCGCCCCTGTGACCGGTCTCCTCTCCCAGAAAGCGACGCCTGCCCCCAGCGCAGCCATGAGTGAAAGTGCTGAGACGAAATTCGCCGAGACATAGGGCGCTATCTTCACCGCCAGCGGATTTATGATCTTCCTCTCCACAACCCTCAGCTTCTCGGTCATTTCCTGTGTCCTCCCATGTATATAAACGCCTCAA